>DTYS01000246.1 GCA_012961755.1 Candidatus Latescibacterota bacterium | reverse complement strand
GAGAGGGTCTTCGAGATCTTGGACGCGAGGCCTGAGGTAGAGGACGCCGAGGACGCGGTCCCCATGCCGAGGATAGAGGGACACATAGAGTTCGTGGATGTAAGCTTCGGGTACGAAAAAAATAAGCCCGTGCTAAGGGACGTAAACTTGGACATAAAGCCCGGGGAGATGATAGGGCTTGTGGGCCACAGTGGGGCCGGCAAGACTACGACGATAAATCTTATATGCAGGTTCTACGATGTGGACTCAGGGGAGATACTCGTGGACGGGGTCTCCCTGAGGAAGATAAGGCTGCAGGACCTCAGGAGGCAGATAGGTGTAGTCCCGCAGGACACCTTCCTGTTCAGCGGGACGATAGCGGAGAACATATCCTACGCTAAGCCAGATGCCACAAGGGAGGAGATAATAAGGGCGGCCAAGATAGCCAACGCGCACGACTTCATACTTAGGAAGCCGGACGGTTACGACACCGTAATAGGCGAGGGGGGCCAGGGCCTCTCCTCCGGAGAGAAGCAGAGGATAGCTATAGCCAGAGCCGTGCTCCATAACCCCAGGATACTCATACTCGACGAGGCCACATCCCAGGTGGATGTGGAGACCGAGAGGCAGATACAGGAGGCGATAGAGAGGCTCGTGAAGGGAAGGACCACCATAGCCATAGCACATAGACTTTCGACCCTCAAGAACGCTGACAGGCTCGTGGTCCTTAAGGGAGGGAGGATAGTCGAGGTGGGCACTCACGACGAGCTTATGGAGAAGAAGGGGGAGTTTTACAGGCTCGTGCAGATGTACAGGGAGGTATCCAAGGTCAGGGCTGTGGAGCGCTGAAACCTCAGGAGGAAGGATGGGAAAGGTACGGGTAGGGATAGCGGGGTTGGACCACTGGTACGCGGGTCTCGGGGCGATAAGGCAGCTTAAGGACCACCCCGATGCCGAGCTCGTCCTGGTCTCGCACAGGGACCTCGAACGTGCCCGCCCGGCTATAGAGGAGGCGGGGGCCGCGGCCACATCGGACTACGATGAGGTGGTAGAAAGGGACGATCTGGACCTCGTGATAACAGCCTGCACCACGGCCGAGAACACCCGGCTCTGTTGTAAGGCCGCCAGGTCCGGCAAACACATAATAAGTGTCAAGCCCTTTGCCATGAACATGGAAGAGGCGAAGGAGTTGGCCGTCGCCGTGAAGGAAGGGGGAGCACTATTTATGGGCTTCGAGTGCATGGCTAGGGCGGGAGAGGCCGGGGTCTATAGGAGGTGGGTGAGGGAGGGAAGGATAGGCGAGCCTATATCGGCCCTCGTCCTAATAAGGAGCACGCTTCCGACCCAGGTCTGGCCCGGGGTCCACGGCAGGACGTGGTGGCTGGACCCCGGCAAGGTGTTCGGGGGAGGTTGGGTAGACCACGCCATATACCAGGTAGATGCGCTGCGCTTCATATTCGGTTCCGAGGTTATAAGGATAAGCGGGGAGGTGGGCAACCTCAAGCACAGGGACGAGCCATTGGAGGACTTCGGTGTGGCTACCATGGTCTTCGGGAACGGTTGTGTGGCGACCTTGGAGGTCACGTGGACAGCCGGGCCCGGGGAGGGGATCTCGGCCTTCCACATAGTAGGCACCGAAGGGCAGATAGTGAGCGAGCCCACGGTCGTCCCCGGGAAGGTCTTCCTCTCAGGCGGAGGGGGTTGGCAGGAGGAACAGGCGCCGCAGCGTGGAAGGTCCCTCATAGACCATATGTTAGACTGCATAAAGGGCAGGGCTGAGCCCGTGGCAGGGTTCTACGACTCTTACAAGAACCTGGAGGCATGTCTGGCCTTCTATCGGGCCGCCAGGGAACGTAAGGTCGTCCATCCGTGATCTGGGAGGCAGGGATGCATTTCTGGCACGGAGGCCGTCCTCCCGGAGGGACTCCCAAGTTGGGTCATTCCATCCCACTGCCGAAGGAGCTTTCGGCAGAGTTCAGGATCCTGAAGCCCGAGGCGGTCAAGTTCTTCAGGGAAGAGGGTAGCCTGTGGCTGGAGCTGGACGGTAAGGTATACGAAAACGTCAAGGCAGCTCCCCTCTTCCCCCTGAGCGACGATGAGGGATGGATATCGGTCATAGATGAGGACGGAAAGGAGATAGGCATCGTAGAGAAACTTCGCTCGCTGGAGCCCGAGAGCCAAAGGGCCCTCAGGGAGGAACTTAGGAAGAGGTACGTGGTTCCGAGGATCCTCAAGGTACGCTCCTGCAGGGAACACTTCGGGCTCGTGGAGTGGGAGGTGGAGACCGACAGGGGCCCCAGGAGGTTCCTCACGAGGAACCTGAGGGAGACCGCTCAGAGGATGGGCATAAGGCTCATATTCAGCGACGTGGATGGAAACAGGTACGATGTGCCCGACCTCAGGGCCCTGGACCCCAGGAGCAGGGCTTGGATAGAGAGGTACTCGTAAGGCCCCCGCTTGACAATCCATGCTCAATCTTCTTATATTGCTTGGGACCTTTTTGGAGGAGGAAATATGAGAAAGGTCCTTTCGGGAAACGAGGCCATAGCCCGGGGGGCGTACGAGGCTGGGGTGGCAGTAGCAGCGGGATATCCCGGAACCCCCAGCACAGAGATACTGGAAAACCTTGCCAGTTACGGCGAGGTGTACTGCGAGTGGGCTCCCAACGAGAAGGTAGCCTTAGAGGTAGCGGCGGGAGCTTGCTGGACGGGTGTGAGGGCCATGGCGACGATGAAGCACGTGGGCTTGAACGTCGCCGCGGACCCCCTTATGACGCTCTCCTATACGGGTGTGAGGGGGGGGCTCGTGCTGGTTGTAGCGGACGACCCGGGGATGTACTCCTCGCAGAACGAGCAGGACTCCCGGAACTACGCGAGGTTCGCGAAGGTCCCCCTTCTGGAGCCCTCGGACGGTCAGGAGGCCAAGGACTTAGTCAACGTGGCCTTGGATATATCAGAAAGGTTCGACACCCCAGTAGTCCTGCGTTCCACGACGAGGCTTTCCCACTCCATCAGCGTGGTCGACCTGGGCGAGAGGAGATCGCCTCCGGTCCCCTCCTTCGTTAAGGACCCTCAGAAGCTCGTCATGTTGCCCCTCTACGCGAGGGGGAGGAGGAGGAAGGTGGAAGAGCGCATGCGGGCCCTTAGGGTGTTCTCCGAGAGGTTCCCCTACAACCGCATAATCTGGAGGGAAAGGAAGCTGGGGGTGGTGACCTCGGGGGTATGCTACCAGTACGTCGAGGAGGCCTTCCCGGAGGCGTCCGTGCTCAAGCTAACCATGACCCATCCCCTCCCAAAGGGGCTGGTAAAAAGCTTCGCGGAGCAGGTCGAGGAGGTACTGGTCGTCGAGGAGTTGGACCCGTTCCTGGAGGAGCAGATCCGCTCCTTAGGGGTGAGGGCCGAAGGGAGGAGGTACTTCTCCGGTATAGGTGAGCTCGGTCCGGACGGGGTCATAAGGGGTAGGATGCGCTGGGAGGGAGGGGATGTGCCCGAACCTGGTCAGGAGGCGGACCTCCCACCTAGGCCTCCGGTCATGTGTCCAGGATGTCCCCACAGGGGGATCTTCTACGTGCTCTCCCGTATGGACGTCGTGATAACCGGCGACATAGGATGTTACACTTTGGCCGTCTTCCCACCCCTCAAGGCTATGGACACCCTGATATGTATGGGGGCCAGCATAAGCGCATCCATGGGGATGGCGAAGGCGGGCCTGAAGAAGCCCGTGGTGGGCGTGGTCGGAGATTCCACCTTCTTCCACTCCGGGATGACCGGGCTTCTGGACGTGGCCTACAACCGGGGCGATGTCACCATAATCGTCCTGGACAACAGGACCACGGCCATGACGGGCCATCAGGACCACCCCGGCACGGGGAGGACCCTCATGGGGGAGGAGACCGAGGAGACGAGGGCGGAGGATATAGCCCGTGCCCTCGGAATCCGAAGGGTGAGGGTGGTGGACCCGTACGATCTACGCCGGACCGAATATGTGCTGAAGGAGGAGGTGGCTTCCGGAGAGGCCTCGGTCGTGATATCGAGGAGGCCCTGCGTGCTCCTAAGTAGGGAGTACGGTCCTCGGTACGAGGTCTCGGCGGAGGCCTGCACGGGATGTGGGAGGTGTCTAAGGCTCGGATGTCCGGCGTTGGAGAAGGGGACTAAGGTGCGGATAAATTCCCTCTGCACGGGATGCGGTCTGTGCGCGCAGGTATGTAGGTTCGGCGCTATAGTGAGGGAGGAAGGATGAGCGATGTAGTGTTGGTCGGCGTAGGGGGGCAGGGGATAGTCCTGGCGAGCAGGCTGCTGGTCGAGGCCGCCTTCAGGGCCGGATACGATGTCAAGGCCAACGAGGTCCACGGGATGGCCCAGAGGGGGGGGAGCGTCCTGGCCCAGGTTCGTTTCGGCGGGAAGGTCTTCTCCCCTCTGATCCCCTCGGGAAGGGCCGATCTCTTGGTGGGCCTGGAGGAGGTGGAGGCCCTACGCTACGCCGGGTACCTCGGGGACCGCGGATGGGCCATAGTAAACAGGAGGAAGATAGTCCCCGTCACGGTCTCCTCCGGAAGCTTCGAATACCCCGAGGACATCGAGGAGCGGCTCAGGACGAGGTTCGAAAGGTTGGTCCTCGTCGACGGCGAGAGGTTGGCGAGGGAAGCGGGGAACGCAAGGACGGAGAACGTGGTACTCTTAGGGGCGCTCTCAAACTTCCTGAACATCCCAACCGGCATATGGGAGGAGGTCATAGCTCATCTCGTGCCCAGGTCCACGGAGGCCAACCTCAAGGCCTTCTCGCTGGGGAGGGATGTGACCGCTTCAGGTGGACCTCAAGGCACGCCTATGTATATGTAGTTTCCCGAAGTCCCCGTTATAAAGTCAATTATCATCCATATTCCAGCGCAACTTATCTGACCCAATATCAACCCTAAGAAGAGGGGCTTAAGGTTCCTGTACAGCCTTATTCCCCCGTACTTCAATATCAGGACCTTTACGAGCCACCCCAACATTATGCTGAACCAGACCCACTCCATGACCCAGGTGTCCCCTATCGGGAACCCGAGGTAGTGTAAGGGCCACCACACGAACCTATGCCTCGCGAACATCAGAAGCCCCATAACCCCCGCCCCTATGCCGGTGAAGAGCCACCTCTGGAAAACCATATCCGGGGTCACGGGGTTCCTGAGCTTGTCCGCCACGAACCCGAAGGCCGTCCTCGGTAGCCCACCGAAGAACCAGCTTTGCAGGTTTATCCCCCCGTAGGTGTACGCCAACTTCAAGGTCACCCATATGGAGCCCAACATGGCGACCAGGATCGCGGGGAATATCGCCCATACGAGCGACCTTTTGTGCACCCTCAGGGTATCGGCAAGCTTGAAGCCGTTTATCGTGGACACCATGACGGTCGTCCTTATGTCGGTGGACCAAGCGTACGTGAAGCCTAAGCTCACCAAGGTCGATGTACCCAGCGCCTCCGTTCCGAGCCCGTAGACCACGAACGGAGGAGGGACCATCTGCGCCCTGCAGAACCCCACCCCACCCTCAGCTATTATCCTCGCGAGCCCCAAAAACACCACGAAAGCCCCTAACATGAACATGAATACGACCTTAAAGGACATACCGCTCGCCCTGAGCCAGAGAGCGATGAAGCAGAGCCCCAGGATAGCACCCCAGACCGCCGTCCTGTAGGGGAGCATCTCGTGGGAATCGTCCAACTCCGACCTCCCGCCGAAGGCCTTCCTAAGCACGGCCCCTATGTGCCTCCTCGCGGTCCAAAGTCCGAAGGCCACCAGAACTATCATCGCCCCCATCCCCTGGTGGGACACGCTCGGCGAGCTTCCGGTGAACACCTCGTTGTGGCCCTTGAGGCTGAACCCCATAACGTTGAACGTACCGGTCTGGACCCTGCTGAGTATGTGGAAGAACCAGAGGCTGAAGGCGACGTTCGTGTTTATGAAGTACGTGAACCCGAGCACGGGAAAGTTCAGGAAGATCCTGAGCCTCGTCGTCCTCCGGAATATGTAGAATACCCTCTGCATCTGGACCGGAGGTACGAAGTGGAAATAATGATGTAGCCCCAAGAAGCTCGGAAGCACGAAGGCCAGGGCGAACCCAGTCCACATGAGCTTGCTCCCGAATAGGGCCCCCTCCTCCCTCACCATCTCAAGGGGCAGCTGTGTCAGGGGAAATACGAGCCTCTCGTGCTCTATCCACTGCTTCCTCATTATGACCATCATGCAGGCCATGACGAAGTAGATCGAGAGCACGAAGCTTCCCCAGGCCAAGAGAGGCCGCACCCATACCCCCCAGGGGATAGGTGCACCCTCCGGCAGGGCTTCGTAGAAGTGCTTTATCGCTTCGAGGTCGTCGGGGACCAACCAGTTCGGTATATAGGGCCATATCAGGTCCTTCCAGCCGTTCTCGGGGGTCGCATAGTAGAAGGCTCCGGTCATAACCGGAAGGAGGTTGGCCACGAGGCCCCAGGTGGGTATGGCCGAGGCCACTATCATCATTATGTAGACCACTATAAGCTCGGGCGTGGACAGTGCCCAACCCCTCTTAAGCTTCCTTACGATCCCGTTAGCTCCCGTGAGCAGGAAGAACAAGAAGACCGCCCCTGCTGTTATGAAGTCCGCCGACATCCCCGCAGTGTGCAACATAAGCACGGTGTACGGACAGGCGATGCTGAGGAATAAGGAGAGCGCCAACCCTACTAAAAAAGCTCTCACCGTAAAGGCCCTTCGGCCTTCCATATCACCTCTTTAGGTTCCTGAGCTTCTCTATTACCTTAAGGTTGTACCGGGCGTCGGAGTTCGTAGGATCGTAATACAGGGCCCTGCGATATGCGTCCCTGGCTTCAGGTATCCTCCCCTCCATAAGGAGTACGCTTCCGAGCCCACAGTAGGCCAGAGCGTAAGAAGAATCCGAGGATATGGCCTTAAGGAACATCTCCTCGGCCTCGGGGTATCGGCCCACCTTCAGATATATGTTTCCCAAGTTGTTGTAAGAAGGAGCGAAGTTCGGCTCTATCCTTATGGCCCTGAGGTAAGCGGAGGCCGCCCTTTCGAGCTTTCCCTTCTTAGAGTAGAGCACCCCTAGGGAGTGATAAAGCTTGAAGTCCCTCGGCCTCCTCAGGAGGTTGTGCCTTAAGGTCTGTATCTTCTTATCGTAACCGTCCAGCTCAGAGAAACGCCTGAGCTCCCTCATCCCCTCCTCCCTCCTTCCGACCCTCAGGTACGCGTTGCCGAGGTTGAAGTGGGCCCTCGTGTAAAAGGGATCGATCTTTACGGCCTCCTCGAGCTCCCTTATAGCTTCCTCGTACCTTCGCTCCCTCAGATACAGGGTCCCGAGGCCACCGTGGGCCTTCGCAAGGCCAGGCCTTACTGCTAAGGCCTTCCTGTACATCTCCTCCGCCTCGGAGTTCCTGTACTTCCTGACGAGGACCTCGGCCAGGTTGCAGTAGGCCTCAGCATATGTCGAATCCGAAAGTATGGCCTTCCTGTAGGCGTCCTCGGCTCTTCCCAGATCCCCATGTCTGAAGTATATCATCCCGAGGGAATTGTATGCTAGGGCGTAGTCCGGCCTGAGCCTTATGGCCTCCTCGAACTCCCTCAGAGCTTCCCCGTACCTCTCCATCCTCACGTAAAGCGCGCCGAGGTCGTAGTGGGCCTCGGGGAAGTCGGGGCGAAGCTCCAAGGCCTTCCTGTACGCCCTTATGGCCTCCTCGCACTCGTCCAGCTTGAAGTACGAGTTGGCGAGGTTGTAGTAGGCCTCGGGGAAGTCGGGGTACAGGGCTATGGCCCTCCTGTACTCCTCTATGGCCCCGGGGTAGTCCCCCCTCCCGGCCAGGACCAGTCCCCTTTGGAAGTGCATCCTGCTTTCCTGCCCGGGTCCTCCTCCACACCCGAGGGCCAAGGACAGGAGTATTAGCGGGATGTTACCCTTCATCCTCACCCCGGACGCTTCAACGATCCTGATTACCCTGAGGAAGGTTCCCTTACGGTGAGGAACTGGTCCACCTCCACGTCTTCGAGCACCTGGACCTGGCCGCTCGGCCAGCGTATCTCTATCCTGTCCACCTTCTTCCTCCTCCCAAGGCCGAAGTACACCCTCAGGTCGCTGGAACCCAGATACCCGTAGCTGCTCCTCACCTCCCTCACCTGCACCAGGTCTCCGGAGGTTAACTTTATCTTGGCTCCTATCCCATCCCTGTTGCTCTTCGTCCCTACGGTCCTTATGGCGAGCCAGTGGTTTCCGTTTCCACCGTCGTTGCGAAGGAGCGAACAAGGTCCGTGGGAGTTCGAGACGAATATGTCTACGTCCCCATCGTTGTCGTAGTCCCCGAAGGCGGCCCCGTGGCTTACGTTCTCGATCTTGAACCCAGGTCCTACCATCTCCGTCACTTCGGTGAAGGTCCCGTCGCCGTTGTTGTGGAAGAGCTGGTTCCTCTGGGCGTAGCTCGCCATAGGGTCGTATTCCTTCACGTTCTCGTCCAGGTGGCCGTTGGCGGCGAATATGTCCAACCATCCGTCGTTGTCGTAGTCCAGGAAGGCCACGGTCATCCCTAAATACGGCAGGCTCTCGGCACCTATATGGGCAAGGAAGGTGACGTCCGTGAAGAACTCCCCCCCTTCGTTACGGTAAAGTCTGTTCGGGAGCCATTGGTACGTCGCCATGACTATGTCCAACCATCCGTCGTTGTCGTAGTCACCGAAGTCCGCCCCCATCCCGGACTCGGCGGCCCCGTCCTCGCTGTACGCTACCCCGGCCTCAAGACCTACCTCCGTGAAGGTTCCATCCCCGTTGTTGCGGAAGAGGAAGTTGGGGGTCTTATCGTTGGCGACGAACATGTCCGGGTCCCCATCGTTGTCGTAGTCCCCCCATACGGCCCCCAGCTGCCTCCCTTCCGTGGTGCAGAGCCCTGCCTCCTTCGTGACGTCCGTGAAGGTTCCATCTCCGTTGTTACGATACAGTATCCCCGACTGGCCGGGGTACGCCGTGGGCCCACAGTACGCCCTCACATTTCCCTGAAGGCAGACCTTGTTGTGTCGTACGTCGAACTCTATGTAGTTTGCCACGTACAGGTCCAGGTCACCGTCCAGGTCGTAGTCCACGAAGGCGGCGTTCGTCCCCCAGCCGTCGTCCCCTACGTCTGCCTCCTTCGTGACGTCCGTGAACGTTCCGTCTCCGTTGTTACGGTAAAGCACGTTCGGGCCGAAGTTTGTGACGTAGAGGTCCAGATCACCGTCGTTGTCGTAGTCCCCAACTACCACGCCCATACCGTAGTGGGCGTCGCCGACCCCGGCCTCGTCGGTCACATCGGTGAAGGTTCCGTCGCCGTTGTTACGGTAAAGGGCGTTCCTCGGAATCTCGCTGCAGTGGTACCCGGG
>DTYS01000245.1 GCA_012961755.1 Candidatus Latescibacterota bacterium | reverse complement strand
GTGCCTACACCAGAACCTCGGTACGGCGATGTTGAGGAAGAGGATTCCAGCAAACACCGCCAAGATCAACCCGGTACCTCGGAAGCGGAAAACTCGCACGGAAAGATAGGCTAACCTTCCCAACCCCAACTTCTCCCAGAGGGGGGATGTGAAGTAGAGGACCTCGTCCGCCAGGAAGGAAACGGGCGGAAACAGGAGCACGGTGAGGGAGCGAACCAGAAGCGTCAGAGGGGAGAAGGCGAGGGGGAGGGAAGGTCCCACGAGGACGGCCACCGCAACGAAGGTCAGGGCCAGGACCCCGGACTTCTCCCAAACCTTCGGCACGGACCTCCTCCCCGACGGTAAAATCTCCAAAAGCGTGCCTAAAGGGCAGACCCACCCACAGAACGCCCTTCCCAGCAGGAATCCTGAGGCTAAAAGGGCCATACCCCAAAGCTCCACGAACCCGCCGAAGAGCCAAAGGGGGTCCGATTTAAGGATGGACCTCAGGACCCGCCCTCCCCAAGATGCACCGAAGGCCGATATGAAAAGAAAAAGGGCCGACATCTGCACCAACCTACGGCCCTTGAACATCCTGACCGACATATCCTTCATCCCTAGTAGCCTTCAGCCCGTCCTTCCATGATATCTAAGAACACATCACGGCCGGTCTCAGGCTTAAATGTTTGGTCGGGGCGCCCGGACTTGAACCGGGGACCTCCTGCTCCCGAAGCAGGCGCGCTGACCTGTCTGCGCTACGCCCCGAGGTAACCTGCTATATAGGCCAGAGCTTCCATCCGGCCATCTGTGAAAGTACATCGTAGTTGGTGAGGTCAAGATGTAAGGGGGACACGGAAATAAAGCCCGACTCCACCGCGGCAAAGTCGGTCCCCCCCCCACCCGTCCATGTGGGATGCTGTCCCCCTATCCAGTAGTAAGGTTTGCCCCTTGGGTCGGTCTTCTCAACTATCGCCGTTCTGTATATCCTCCTTCCGAGCTTGGTTATGCGGACACCCCTTATCTCCTTCCTGGGGAGAGGGGGAACGTTCACGTTGAGGAAGGTATCCTCAGGCATACCGTTCTTCAGGACGCACTCCGCCAACTGTGCTGAGAACTCGGCGGCCACATCAAAATACGAGCTTTCCTCCGCCATCGACACGGCCACGGACGGAACCCCCAAAAGCATCCCTTCCATTGCCCCGGCCACGGTGCCCGAATATGTCACATCGTCGCCCAAATTTGGGCCATCGTTCACCCCGGAGAAGACCAAATCGGGCTTGCGGTCCAATAGCTTGTAAACCCCGAGCATGACGCAGTCCGTAGGTGTCCCGTTCACCGCAAAGCATCCCTCCTCCACCTTCCGCACCCTCAGGGGCTTGTGGAGGGTGAGGGCATGGCCCACAGCGTTCCTTGCGCCCTCCGGGGCTATAACCACTACCTCCCCTACCTCTTCCAAGGCCTTCCTAAGGGCACGAAGTCCTTCCGCGAAGACCCCATCGTCGTTGGTCAGAAGGATGAGGGGTTGCATCTTTTAGGTAATGCTGATTTAAAGTCGGGGCGCCCGGACTTGAACCGGGGACCTCCTGCTCCCGAAGCAGGCGCGCTGACCTGTCTGCGCTACGCCCCGGAGGGG
>DTYS01000244.1 GCA_012961755.1 Candidatus Latescibacterota bacterium | reverse complement strand
TAAGCGCGAGGCTCGTGAAGTACGACGTGTACGCTTTGGATTACAACGATGGGAGGGGAGGGACGCCCGTCCCGGTGCCGGGGGCGTCCCACAACGGCAGGAGCAACTATTTCGCGAGGTACTCGCCCGACGGGAGGTGGGTCTCCTTCTGCATGGCGGACCAGGGGTCCCTCATAGAGTCGTCGAGCGACATATACCTGATGCCAGGGGACCTCGGAGGTCCACCGCATCGCTTAGAGAGCAACTCGGACTACGCTGCGGATTCCTGGCACAGTTGGTCGTCGAACTCGAAGTGGCTGGTGTTCGCGAGCAAGAGGGAGGACGGAATATACGCAAGGCTCTACTTCACCCACATAGATGAGGAAGGCCGCGCGTCCCCCCCCGTGCGCCTTCCGGTGAAGGGGCAGGTCCTGAAGAGCTTCAACATCCCGGAGTTCTTGAAGGACGCCTCCAAGCTGGAGGAGAGGAAGCTCTTCGAGGCCTTCCGGGTGGAAGCTCCCGAGGTGGCAGCCCGGAGGAGCGAATGATGCTCAGGAGGTTCTGGCCCCTCGTCCTGGCATCCACCGTCCTCGCCTCGTTCGCCCCCATCCTAAGTTCCTCTACATCGGTAAGTTCCAAAGACATCCTCAGCCTTCCCCTCCTCTCATGGTGGAGGAACATTCCCGCTATATTCTCGGAGGACTTCCTGATGTTCTCGGACGGGCAGTTCCGTCCTTTTGGATATTCCCTCTTGGCGCTCGTCCGCACGTTCGTAGGACCCGGCAAGGTGGGGTTCTGGCACGTATGGCTTTTGGCTTTCCATTGGCTGAACGCCTTATTGGTCTTCCTCCTCGTCAGGGAGCTTTCCGGGAGGTGGGGGGTGGGGGCGCTCTCCTCCTTGGCCTTCGCCCTTCATCCTGTAAGTTCGGTCGTGGCCGGGGACGTAAATTACTTCCATTACATCCTGGGGCTCACATTCTTCCTGGCATCGCTCCTGAGCTACGTCAGGGGGAAGTATCCCTCGGCCCTGGGAGCGTTCGTACTGGGGGTCTTCACGTCGAAGGTTGTATTCTCCTTGCCTGTGGCGGTTGCAGCCTACGAGTTCCTGTACAGGGGTTCTGGGGCGAAGAGGGCCCTCGCCCGGGTCCTCCCGTTTGTCGGGATCTCCCTGGCCATCTCCCCCCTCTGGTGGCTCTATAAGCCCCATCCCCTGCACTACAAATACATAGACTTTCCCAAGGGCGCCGGATGGTACAGCTTCTTCTCGGTGGTGGGAGCTTCGGGTTGGCATGCTATGGGGCTCCTCTTCGGATGGAAGGTGCCCGTGGTGATGCACGAGGTCGTGGGTAGGATATTCAGCCCTATAGCCCCAAGGTTCCTCGTCTGGCTCTTTGTGGACTTGGGGGTCCTTTTCCTCGCCGGACTTGCCCTCAGGAGGAGATGGTGGGGTGGGCTCGGTGCCTTCTCAGCGTTCGGGGCTATGCTCCCATTTGTCTCATCTAAGTGGAACGGAGTTGTAAACTTCGTCGACTGGGCTTACTTATACTTCCCATCTGCGGGGTTCGCCCTGGTCCTGGGGGGGCTGGCCGATTCCCTCTCCCACAGGAGGAAGGTGCTCATAGCCTTAGGGGGCCTCGTTCTCTTCTACGGGGTCAGGCAGGCGATGCTCAACGGGTACCATCGCTCCAGGATAAAGTACTGGAGGAAGGTTCTGAAGCTCAATCCCGAAAGCGAGGTGGCGTCCCTAGAGCTCGGAAGGGCGCTTCTGAGGGAGGGGGACGTGGATGGGGCCCTCAGGTACCTGTTCTCTCCTCCGGTGAGGCACATATCCGACGCGTGCTTGGAGATGGTGAGGTACTACAGCTCCTCCGGGGACTACGTTGCCGGGGCCGTGCACCTCAAGATGGCGGGCCACAGGAAGGAGGGATTGCTCTACCAGGACTACGAGACGACGGCGGCGGAACTTTTCTACGGTGCCGGGGCCCTGGACTACGCTGAGGAGGTGCTCGGGAGGTGCCTCAAGGCGAATCCTTATAACGTAGAAGCTATGGAGAAGCTCGCTGAGGTATGGATCCTTAAGGGTTACGTCAGGGCCACTGGGAAGCTCTACGAAAGGGCCGAGGGCATAGCCCCATCTTCCCCGGAGGTGAGGAGGATTAAGGAGCTCCTGGATGCGAGGAGGAGGGCCGGTGCCGGATACGAGCCGGTGGTGCGCCCCATGGGGCC
>DTYS01000243.1 GCA_012961755.1 Candidatus Latescibacterota bacterium | reverse complement strand
CCAGGACGCTACCTTCAGGTTCGCAGAGCGCTTCTGCGACATGCTGATCGCTCCGCTGGAGCCCGGTCTGCCTCCTCCGGCCGTAGAGGCCGAGACCTGGGGCCGTATAAAGGCCAGCTTCAAGTAGTCCTCAGGTTAAAGGGGGGGTATCTTTCGGGGTACCCCCCCTAAATTTTTAAGGGGGTTGGTCTATGAAGAACTTTTTGCTGATGGCCTTAGCCATAACGGTAGTGGGGTGCGGGAGGTTCGGATATTACTACTACACCGGGCCCCTCAAGCCGGTCGGAGAGCCTCAGCAGTTCATGAAGGGGATGACGGTGTACGACGACGGGACCGTAAGCTTTACTAAGGAAAGGTTAGAGGTCTCCCTGAGGCCCATGACGGACGAGGAGCTGAACAGGCAGTTCGCGAGCGCTTCCAGGGGTGGGCCCAAGGCCACAAACCCTTATACGTACGGAGATGCTAAGTACAGGGACTTGGGAATAACCCCCAGCAGGTTCACGGTCTTCAGGCTGAAGGTTAAAAATTACACATACCCAAAAGTACTTTTGGACCCTTCCAATATGGTCATAGTTGCTGACAACGGCAGGGAATACTGGGCCTTGAACTTGGAGCAGTTGATCCTCTACTACCGCTCCTTCGCCGTGGCCTACGCAGGAAATGAGTACGACAGGTTCGAGGCCCGCAAGGACATATTGAAGAGGACCTTATACCCGGGCGACCCGGTGTTCAGCGGACAGGAAGAGGAGGGTTACGTGGTCTTTCCGGCCCTTCACCCGGATGTGGACAAGATAACGGTCTGGGTGAAGGACCTAGTTTTGAGGTTCGACTACAGGGGCGAGCCCTTGGAGACGATGGACATAGCCTTCAGGTTCAGGAGGGACATAGGGAGGATGTACCCCGACGGCAGGATAGAGTTGGTAGGAAGCAGATGACCAGGGGGTGGGGGGTATGAACAGGATATTGACGGCCGCGTTGATGACCCTTCTGCTCGGTCCTCCTGCACGGGCCAAGTTGTGGACCTACGTTATAGGCGGGAAGGAGGACCCCTGGGACAAGGTGGGATATGCGCCGGGAGGGGTTATAGATTTTAAGAAGGAGCCGGGCTGGATATGGGTGAAGCAGGTGGACCCGAACGAGAACATAGCCCTCGGGACTTACGAGCGGAGGGGGAGTGTGGAGTCGCCAAATACGGCCGACTTGAGAACTTCCGACTACGAGAGGGCCATGCATTCGTTGGTGGACGGGAAGTATGGGAAAGGCGATAATGCCTTTGAGAGGAAGCCGAGGCCGGGAAGGTCGTTCCTCAGTCCATTGGGAACGTTAGTCCAGATAGACTTAGGGGCAAGGTTCGGGATCAACAGGATAAGGTTCTTTCCCAGGGAAGGGTTTGAGGAGTTCGCTTTAAAGTCCTTCGACATCTCCATAAACGATGGTTCCCCGGAGAACATGATAGAGGGGAGGCCGATATACAGGATAATCAAGAGGGTGGACAACTGGGACGACATAGTCCCCGACTCCCTTAAGGACCGTTCATGGGACGTACAGATATCCATCCCGCTGCAGTACGTGAGGTTCATCCAGATACGTTCCCTGAGCACCCGCCCCTGGGAACTTGCCGAGGTAGAGGTGTACGGAAGCGGATACGTGCCCGAGGCAGCCTATGAGTCCGAGGTTATAGACGTCCAGAAGCTCACCGGTAGCGAGCTTGCTATATGGGGTAAGATATGGTGGTCGCAGAAGAAGGAGGGGGACCCGACCAAGTCCAGGATATTGGTGCGCACCCGCAGCGGCACTGACCCCACCCCTATGGTATACTACCGTGTGCTTGAACCTGGTGAGGAGGATACCCTCAGAATAACCCGGAGGGAGTACTTTCAGTTGGAGCCCGAGAAGAGGGGACCCATAATCTACAGAGGGCAGGATATAGCTGAGGAAGTGTTCTTGGACATGGAGGAGAAGGACCCCGAGGAGGCGAGGAAGGTCAGGTTCTACCGGAGGATGGTCTCCGGGGAGGAGGTCCCCTTCGACAAGAACCACAGGCCGTTGACCAAGGAGGCTTGGGAGAAGCTCAAGATAGATTACAGGGGCACGCCGAGGCCGGACTATGAGCACTGGAGCCCTTGGTCCGAGCCTTACGATTACGAGAAGGTGGTGAAGGAAGGAGGAGTTCCGATACTATCCCCCGCCCCGAGGAGGTACTTCCAGATCAGGATAGACTTCCTGAGCACCTCGTTGGACGCCGCTGGGGCGGTGGGCTCCTTGGGCATAACCTTCTCGGTCCCTCCCGTGGCCCATAGGCTCGTGGGTGAGATCGCTGTGCTGGACCACAGGACGGGGCGGCCCTCCTTCACCGCCAGGGCCGGGGTGCCCGAGAGGTTCTTGTATTCTGTCCTCGCCGAAAGCCGTGGGATGGATGCGGGGTTTGACCAACTTAAGATATTGACAGCAACGGAGATAGATACCGTAGAAGCCGTCATAGTGGACGGGGACACGCTGAGCGGCGACAAGTGGGACTACACCGTCGCCCCGGATTCGTTCGTTGTGAGGTTCCCGAGGGTCAGGAAGGACGGAGCCCTGGTCCAGGTGGTCTTCAGGGGGACGGTCCTAAGGTACGGGACCATGTTCCAGGGCTGGGCGTCGGTGCGGGGGAGCGGGGACATACCCCAGAAGGTTGAACCAGGGGATGCGACCCCTGATGTGCCCACGAACTCGCTCTCGGTGCGGACCGAGCTTGGTAGGGGCTTCGTGGTATCCCTCAGGGCCGATCCAGAGGTCTTCACTCCGAACGGGGACGGGGTCAACGAGACTTCCAACATCTCCTACAACCTGCTCCAGGTCACCCGTCCCGTGCCC
The DNA here is from genome assembly GCA_012961755.1 of Candidatus Latescibacterota bacterium. Taxonomy (GTDB): domain Bacteria; phylum Latescibacterota; class 4484-107; order B68-G9; family B68-G9; genus B68-G9. The sequence goes on along the minus strand of DTYS01000243.1, from coordinate 8,753 downwards.
GTGTCGGCGAGGATATATACCCTCTCGGGGGAGGTCGTGAGGACCCTGGTGGACGGAAAACAGGAGAGCAAGGTCTATAACCTCATATGGGACGGGAAGGATGAGGATGGAAACCTGGCCGAGCCAGGGTTGTACTTGGTTGTGGTAGAGGTGCACACGGACTCCGGGGTCGAACGGAAGATGAGGACAGTTTCAGTGGTCTACTGAGGGGGAGGTATGCGATACCTGTTGTTCGGACTTTCGTGTTTGCTCTGGGCCAGAGCTGGGGCGGAGGAGGGATACACCATAAAGGCCGGACAGATCGTGATCGACACGAAGGCCCACTGGGAGAAGTGGAAATATCCACACGGAGCCTTGGACCCTGAGGCCCTGAACGAGGGTACGATAAGGCCGGCCTACATGAGGGAGCCGGAGGACCCGTTCGACCCCGATCAACATGTTAATGCCGTCGAGAACATATACGACTTCGAGGGATATGTGGACTACGTCCAGGAAAGGTTCCGGGATTACAAGAAGCTATGGCCCTACTGGCCAGTGAGGGCAGGTTCCAACGAGAAGGACGGACCCAACGTAGTGGACGGGGACCCGAACACGTACTGGGAGCCGGACCCGGGGGACCTCCTTCCCCCCTCCTTCAGGGAGAGGTTCTACCCGTGGTGGATAGAGGTAGACTTGGGGAGGGTAGTGCACGCCGTGCGGGTGGTGGTGAAGTTCGTGGAGGAGGGGAAGGGGGACCCGTTCAGGCAGTTCAAGGTATATGTATCGGACGGGACGCCGGTTAAGTTCCCCGAGAAGCAGAACGTACTCCAATATTCCCTTATAGGTGGTACTACTAAGCCGAACGAGGACAAGAGGGTGTTCGTGTTCGACCTTCCGGTCTTGGTGAGCGCGGGAGTTCCTTACGGCGTCACGGTCTCGGGAAGGAGGGTGGACAGGGATTGGATAGGGGACCTCGTAAGGTACGTAAGGATAGAGGTGTCGGACTGGAAGGAGGGAACTCACCCGAGGTTGGCGGAAGTTGAGGTCTGGACGACGGGGGACAACGTATTAGCAGGGGCGATAAAGCGTGGAGGTGTCCTCAGGGAGCCGATGTGGGGCGATCCTAACAACAAAGACGAGGCCGGAGGAGGGAGCGCTTGGAAGGTAGCGGACGGGGATATAGTGAACCACTGGATAGCGTTTATATGGTCCCCCTACCGTTCCAGAGGATGGCTGTTCGTGGACTTGGGAGCCACGTTTTGGGTGGATTCTTACGTGTTGGCGTCGTGCAGGGGGACCGTTTTGAACTATCCCCAGTTGGACGGGTACATAATGGAAGGCTCGGACGGGAGCAGGGCACCGGACGGGTCCCTCATATGGCAGAGGCTTAGCCCCTCGACCAGGGAGTACGAGGACAGGAACGCAAGTAAGATAATATGCTTCCAGGATAAGTTCTCGTTGAGGAAGCTGAGGTACTTCAGGTTCAGGGACTACGATGTCACCATGGCGAGGGCCGGTGCGTACGAGGCGAGGGGGACGGTGGCGGAGCTTTTGGCCTACGGTAGGGGCTATGTTCCGGAGATAGAGCTTGAGTCACCGTTGATAGAGCTCGGAGGGGAGAGGAACCTGTCGGTGATAGAATGGGATGCTGACGTTCCCCCTGGCACGAGGCTTGAGATACAGACACGTTCGGGTGACGAGCTTAGGCAGATATTGCATTATTACAACAAGGCGGGTAAAGAGATAACGCCTGAGCAGTGGGCAAGGTTGATAGGGGTGCTGAGGGGGCCAGTGGACACGGTATATGTTCCGGCTGCGGACTGGAGCAGCTGGAGCAGGGTATATGAAAGGAGCGGCAGTGGGATATTGTCTCCGAGTCCAAGGAAGTATATGAAGATAAGGGTGAGGTTGTTGTCGGACGATCCGGAGACGTGTGCCCAGCTGAGGAGTATAAGGGTTAAGTTCGTGCAGCCCGTTGCGAGCAAGGTGTTGGGGGAGATATGGCCGAGTGGACCTGAGGGGGTGGAGCTTGGTAGGGAGCATGAGTTCGGGCTTTACGTAAGGCCGCTATATTCACTTCCGAGCGTTAAGGACCCGCGGGGAAGTCTGGGTTATGACGAGGTATTGATATTAGGGCCCAGGGCAAGCGATATGGAGTTGGACAGTTTGGTGTTCCATTCTGACACATCGGAGGTTAGGGCAAGTTACGGTCATCTGTTGTCCGAGGGAGAGATATCTAAGGTTGCCAGGAGGCCCAGGAGGGCCTACGGTAGGGATGAGTTAGAGGTTTTGGCTGAAGGGGATAGCCTGTGGGTGAGGTTGCCCGGGTTGGAGAGGGGTGGGCAGTGGTTGCCTTTGATGTATACGAGGGTAGTGAGGGAGGTCGAGGTGGATTCGGTTGAGTATGCGAGGTTGAAGCCTTCGGAGAGGGGCTCGGTGAGGTATGTCGAAGTTATAAGGGGAAAGGAGAGGGAGGTGAGCTTAGAGTATGCCAGGGGGAAGTTATGGGGCATAGAGAAAAAGTATTACAAGAAAGATCCGAGCGCTTCTCCGGAGGAGGTCCCGTTCGATCCTCAGGGGAGGGTTTTGACGAGGATGAGGTATAACATGCTTCCTTCTGAGGAGAGGGGTCATATATATGCGGTGGGAGAGTTGATGGAGGTGAAGTTCAGGGGAAGCGTGTTCATGGCGGGCAACATGTTCAAGGCGAGGTTAGGTAGGAGTGATGTAGAGGGAAGTTGGCAGAGGATAGATCCGGGGGATGCGAGCGTGATGTACGGCAGTGGAGGTATGGTTGTGTCAGGCCCCGTTGAGGGTGTAGGGATTGTGGGAGGTTTGGAGCTGGTGCCGGACGTCGTCACCCCTAACGGCGATGGGGTAAACGATCAGGTCAAAGTCAGGTTCCAGATACTTAAGGTGAGCGAACCTTCGGAGATAAAGGTGAAGGTATACGGGATGGATGGGAGGGTCGTGAGGGATCTGAGCGGGACTATAGGCAGCAGCGCAAGCGGAAGTTATGAGGTAAACTGGAACTGCAGGGACGAAGGTGGGGAGCTGGTGCTCCCTGGAATCTACATAGTTAAGGTGTCGGTAAGAACGGACGCTGGGGAGGAGAAGGCGGTCAGGTCGCTAACGGTCGTGTTCTAAAGGAGGGAGGGATGAGGAGATACGTAGGCTTCGTTGTGGTCCTCGTGACAATGGCCCTGCAGGCTGAGGCACAGATGGTGGAGTACGGAAAGCTCCTGGGGCAGAGGAGGGCGGGGGAGCTAACCTTCGAACCGGTGGGGCCTGGGGTCATGTTCGGGGCGCTGGACCCGGCGGTGAAGAAGTGGTACGTGCCGCAGGAGCTGTACAGGATATACGGTTACAGGCAGTGGGAGTACACCAACTACGCGAGGGAGCACTACAGGCGTTATGTGGACATAGCATTAGAGGGTGATTACTTCTACGATATATATGGGAACTTCGTCACAAGGGGATGGTTGATATACGACTGGAAGCAGGACCAGCCCAGGCAGTTCGGAAGCAGCCTCTTCAAGGATAACAGGTACAGCAGTTGGTTCGATAGGGTCCTCATAGCTTCGGACTCAAAGGGCCAGTATCACACGGCCCTTACCGTGGGGGACGAGATACGTTCCACCTTGACCCCCCTCACCTTCTCAAAGCCGATATTCAACGGGATGCAGTGGGACTTCCAGTCGGATAAGTACGCCCTCACGGCCCTCCTCTCAAGGGCCAACTACCCGGCCGTGGGCAACACGGGAGGGATCCCTGCCGATCAGACGAACAACACGACGCTTATGGGCTTCCGTGGGACCGCGCAGCTCGGGGGATACGTGAGGGTCGGAGCCACCTACGCGAACGCCCACGTGGCCCAGACCCTGCTTGAGGCTTTCTCCTCCAACCCGTTGAAGGGCAACCTCACGACCGACCAGAACTCCCAGGCGATATCGAAGATAATCGTCAGACTTTCAGACGACTCCCCTGAGGACAACGAGGGAGGGGCCGCCCTATATATGGACGACATAATCGTGCATACCATCACCGGACGCACGTGGAGGGGGAGCGAGCACGGGTTCCATTCCCTGAAGGAGGGAGGTTACCAGCGTCCAGGTTACCTGGCGGCCGACGGGGACGAGACCATAACCTTAACTTACGACTTCACCGATCCATCGTACGCTGCAGCTGGGGGGCCCGACCGCACGACCATAGATTATGTCACGATAGAGATGGTTTTGGCTAACGATTACAAGGTGGAGTGGACCTCCGACAGGCAGACTAACGTGAACAAGCAGCCAGTGTTCCTCTTAGTGGACAGGGCTCCTGGTAACGTGAAGGACAACTCTAACCAGACCATAAAGCGCTATACGTACGGGCTGCCCACCGGCGTGGACATAGCAGGGGTCACGTTGGAGGTGAACGATTTCCAGGGGTTCAACATATATGCTGAATTTGACCACAACCGCCAGTACAGGCAGTATCCCAACCTCAACTTGGAGGACCACCACACGGCCGTAACATCGGCGGACGCCTGGTACGTGAACGTCTCCAAGCTCGCATACCCGTGGTTCGGGTTCGCCGAGATATACAACATAGACCCCGAGTACACCACCACGGCGTTCATGTGCGCGGCCAACGGGTTCATAGATTACGAAGATAAGATGCACTACGCCTATGAGTTAGTTGATGATAACGACGACCAGGACAGGACCCCCGATTGGCCGAGGGCACAGATGACGCGCTCGGGAGGTGACCAGTACGTCTTTCCTGGATGGGACGAGAACAACGACTTCAAGTCGGACTTCAACGAGAACGACAGCGACTACGCTCCGAGCCTCATTCCCGACTACGAGGAGCCGTTCCTGAGGTACAACGTGGACAGGCCGGAGTTCCTCTTCGGGATAGATATGAACAACAACCTCTGGGTGGACAGGTTCGAGAACGACGACGAGCCTGACTACCCCTACAAGAGGGACCGCAGAGGGTTCAACGTATACGCAGGTGTGCACCTCACCCCGGACATAAGGCTTACGGTGGGGGCCGTAAGGGAGAAGAGCTTGGCGGAGAGGAGGAGGAACTATACGAACTACTTCCTGTTCACTTTGGAGAAGGATTGGCCGAGGATAGGTAAGCTCAGGATCTTCCATAACCTGAAGTTGGCCAAGGACAACATCCCGGAGGACCTATTCCAGTGGGTCCAGCCCCCCAACTCCCGCGGTACCATGGAGCACATAAGTGACCCCTTGGCCGGTCGGAACACATGGATAAACTCATCCTTCCTGAGCTTCACCTACAGGGGCATAAAGAACCTGAACATAATAAACAAGGTGAAGTACGACTGGTGGCACCTCCGTGAGCCGGTGTCGGACATAAGGAGGGATTACAGGTTCTTTGGCCTCATTAACAAGGCCGACTATACGTTATGGCTCTGGAAGCTCAGGATACAGCCGAGGATAAAGAACGAGTTCCGTAGGGAAGTTCCCGTGGACCTGAGCAAGCCGGAGAGGAAGGAGGACACGCTTCTGCTCATCCTCCTGGGCAAGTTCCCAGTCCTTCGCAAGAGTGAAATAGAATTGGGGTTGGAGTACACCATATTTAACCAGCTGATGGACCCCGTGCCGCCGGGACTTTCGGACGACTACAGGGGTCTCGTGTTCGCCGTGCAGTTCACGAACCACGTGGACTACTTGGGGTACAGGCTGACCACGCAGATAGGTATCAGGATGGACAGGAGGATGTATAGGGCCCGGACGAAGACAACCACGACTTCCTTCGTGACCGTCTACGCAGGCGCGGAGTGAGGGAGGCTTTGTGCCCGAGAAGACCGAGGACCTCGGGTTCTCGGTCTTCTTTTGAGGGAAGATGAGAAAGAAATTAGGACCTTGGTTGGTCTTGGGAGTCGCCATAGCGGTGAGGGGGTGGTACCTCTTGGAGTTGAAAGGTAGCCCCTTCTTCTCCGTGCCCATCGTGGACGAGGTTACCTACTTAGGGCAAGCTGAGCGCATAGCAGATGGCGAACTTACGGGAGGGGAGGAGCCATTCTGGCAGCCTCCCCTCTATACTTATTTTTTAGCCCTGGTCCGAAGGGCCTTCGGGAGGAACTTCCTCGTCCTCAGGGGCGCCTCACTGGCCTTAGGGGTCCTGGCGTGCTTGTTGGCCTACAGGTTGGGAAGCAAGGTATTCGGGAGGAAGGTCGGGACCTTAGCCGGGGTGATGGTGGCCGTGTGCGGGAGTTCTATCTTCTTCGAGGGGATGTTGCTCCCCACGGCCTTAGGGATCGTCTTGGGCTTAGCTTCGGTGGAGGCGATGCTCAGGGCGAGGGAGTGGACCGGCTGGACCTTGGCGGGAGCAAGCTTGGGGACAGCTACCTTGGCCGTGGGACACTTCTTAGGGCTCGTGCCCTTTGTAGTGCTGTGGATGCTGATATGGGGAGGGAGGAGCACGGGGAGGCTTGGGTTGTCGGGGGCATTCTTGGGGGGCTTGGTGGCCGTGGTCCTGCCAGTGACCATCAGAAACTGGCTGGTGGGGAAGGAGTTCGTGGTGATATCGTCTAACGTGGGAGTGAACTTCTACGTAGGTAACAATCCTGAATACGAGCGTACGGTCTCCCTGAGGTCGGGGACCGAGTGGTGGTCCCTGACCACCCAGCCGGGGAAGGCCGGACTCGAAAGGATGTCGGAGCGGTCGGGCTATTTCCTCAGGAAGGGCCTGGACTTCGTCCGCTCACATCCCTTCAAGTACTTGGCACTTTTGGGTAGGAAGATGTACATATTCTGGAGGGGGGAGGAGGTCAAGCGCAATCAGGACGTATACGCGTACAGTAGGTTCACCCCGATCATGAAGGCATTACTTTGGCGTAAGGTCTTATGTTTCCCCTTTGGCCTTTTAGGGCCACTCTCGCTGGTAGGCCTCGGCCTGGCCCTCGTCTACAGGAGGGACCCTAAGGTCGTGCTCCTTGCCCTGATCGTCTTAGGGTTCTTCCTTTCGGTCGTCCTCTTCTTCCCATGCGGCCGCTACAGGGTGCCCTTGATCCCTGTGCTCTCGGTCTTCGGGGCCTACGGCTTAGTGTGGGGCTACGAGAGGGCGAAGGAGGGAGGTGTGAGGGGGCTCGTGCTGCCATGTTGTGCTTTCTCGGCTATGGTCTTAGCATTCAACTGGGGACCGAAGGGACCGAACCCGAGGGACGAGGCCGAGTCCCACTTCCTCCTCGCGTACGCCTACGCACAGATCGGGATGACGGCGAGCGCTCTGGCGGAAGCCCATAGGGCTGTCATGCTTGATCCAAATTATGTTGAGCCCCATGAACTTTTGGGAACCCTGTCGGCGAACAGGGGGGCGTTGGAGGACGCCGTAAAGGAGTTCAGGAAGGTCATAGAACTTTATCCGGAACACTTAGAGGCCCGGATGAACTTAGCCAACGTACTTCTACAACAGGGGAGGTACGATGAAGCCGCTGAGGAGTTCAGGGAGCTCCTGAGATACGGCTCACCCGACTCCGCAGCCGTATACCAGGGACTGGGGATAGCCCTCCTGAAGGCTGGTAACCCCAGGGAGGCGATATCGGCCTACGAGGAGGCCGTCAGGATGGACCCTTCAAGGCCCGAAGCACTGTTCGGCCTGGCGGTCGCTCACACGGAGCTTGGTGACAGAGATGAGGCCGAGAGGTTATACAGGGAAGTTTTGGAGAGGAAGCCGAACCATGCGGAGGCATGGAACAACCTCGGTGTGATGCTCATGCAGGAGGGAAAGAGGGACGAGGCTATATCCATGTTACGGAAGGCCGTGGAGGCCGATCCCCAGTACCTCGGTGCCTGGTACAACCTGGCCACTGCTTACATTGAAGCCAAGGAGTACGGAAGGGCTCTGCGTGCCTGTAACAGGATATTGGAGCTGGATCCAACGTACAAGGACGGAGAAGTGCTCAGGGACGTGGCGATGTTGTACAGGAAGGTAGGGGACGTAGGAAGGGCCAAGGAGATGATGGAGCGGTACCATGACTATAAGACGCGGGAACAGTTGAAGAGGGTGGTACAGGAATTTTTACGTTGAGGGAGGGATGATGAGAGATCTGTCACTCATCGTGGTCGTAGGGGTTGTGCTCTGGGGAAGCCAGGCCTGGGGTAAGATATATAGATACCGGATAGGCGGCAAGGGCGGGGTGCCGTGGGAGGACTTAGCGACCGTGATACAGAGCTACGAGAAGGGCAAGCCCACGATAGAGTTGAAGGAATCGGAGACCAAGCTTGTGAGCTACACGAGGTTCCCAGGTTCCCTGGAACCCCTGTGGACCGATTCAACGATAAATTTAGCGAGGACGATATACGACAGGGGTGGAAGGTGCTACACCGGCTGGGGCTTCGATGACCTCACACCGATAGATGGAAAGGCCAAGGCGTTGGATAACACGTATGTTATGAAGGCCCCGCACTACGCCATGAGGTCCGTCAGGATAAGGATGGACCTTGGAGGACAGTTTTGGATAGCGAGCGTGAGGTTCTATACCAGGATACTGAGGGAAGGTCCCGATCCTTCCAAGTTCCCTAAAGGTTATATATTCTCGAGCAACTACATGCAGAAGTATGGGCTGTTCATAAACGATGGCACGGAGATAAAGGCAGCACACTACATAGGGGACCCCCTCATTGTGGGTACCCTACTTAGAAGGACCACCTTACCCCTCGGCTGGAAGCTCGTGGCAAAGACCGACGAGAACCGCCAGTCCTATGTTAGGATAGATCTCGACCCTCCAAGGCTCGCAAAATATCTGTGGTTGG
>DTYS01000242.1 GCA_012961755.1 Candidatus Latescibacterota bacterium | reverse complement strand
TAGCCTTCATAGCGGTAGTTAAGGGGAAACCGCACCTGCTACCGCTCAAGAAGGATAGGGAGGGGATGGGATGGGGCAGGCTGCTGGAGCTGGCTCCGGACCTTGCGGACAGGGTGCTCGGGGCCATAGAGAGGGCGAGGAAGAAGAGGTAACACGGAAACCTGTGGGTATCCACGAGCAGGGGGAACGGTCGGAGAAACCTCTTGCCAAGGACATTTATAGTTATTATCTTTAAGCAAAGGATAATGAATAGACCTGCGGAAGCATCTCAGTATAGGGGAAAGTCCTATTTCCCTCGGACACCTTCGGGGAAAGTGCCCCAGTGTACCACGGACACTGGGGTTTTCGCTTGCCGGAAGGAGGAAGGGTACGATGAAAGAGACTTTAGCCCACCTCCTGGAGCTCCAGGAGGTGGACACCTCCTTGGACGAGCTTAAGAAGGCCCGAGAAGTATATCCAAGACGCATCCAAGAGCTTAGGAAGGAGCTCGAGGAAGAGAGGACTTCCCTTGAGGAGATGAAGGGTAGACTTCAGGGCCTGGAAAAACAGAAGAGACACTACGAAAGGGAAATGAGGAGGGCTCAGGACGAGCTGGAGAAACACAAGGCGAGGCTTTATGAGGTCAAGACCAACAGGGAGTACGATGCTGTACAGCAGGAGATAGAGGCGTGGGAGAACAGCCTGGGACAGAACGAGGAGTTACTTTTGGAGACTATGGCGGCCATAGAGGAGCTTACCCCTCAGATCGCCGACAAAGAGCAAGCCTATGCCAAGTTTCAGGAGGAGAAGCAGGAGGAGATAGGGAGGCTTTTAAACAGGTTGGAGAACCTGGACGAGGAGATAGAGGGACAGATCAGGCGGAGGGAGGAGATAACCAGCAGGATGGACCGAAGGGTGCTCGCCACCTACGAGAGGGTCCGTAAGGGAAGGGGCGGAGTGGCGGTCGTGCCTGTGACCAGGGGGGCCTGTGGAGGATGCTTTTCACAACTCCCTCCCCAAGTGGTGGTGGAGGTGAAGAAGGGGGACCGTCTGATAAAGTGCGAGTACTGCGGGCGGATACTCGTGTGGGACGAGGAGAAGGCGTAGTGGAGGTGGTGCTTTACGTAGATGGGGCGGCGATGGGGAACCCTGGTCCGGCGGGGGTGGGGTTCGTGGTCAAGAGGGGGGAGGAAGTGCTGTGTGAGGAGGGTAGGTACGTGGGGGAGATGACGAACAACATGGCCGAATATAGGGCACTCATAGCCGGCCTGGAGGAGGTCCTGAAGCTCGGTGCGGAGAGGGTCAGGGTCTATTCCGACAGCCAGCTCGTGGTATACCAGATGCAGGGCAGGTACGGGGTCAAGAACCCCAAGCTCTCCCTCCTCCACGAACGAGCAAAGGAACTTGCCGGAAGGTTCTCCCAGTTTGAGATATTCTGCGTCGACCGTTCCCAGATAAGGGAGGCGGACAGGCTCGCCCACAGGGCCGTGCTCCTGCATCAGGCGAGGCTCAGCATACAAGGAGACAGGGGAGCGGGACGGATGGCCGCGCCCGCGGATGCGGGTGAGGAAAGTCCGGGCTCCACAGGGCAGGATGCCAGATAACGTCTGGGCGGCGT
>DTYS01000241.1 GCA_012961755.1 Candidatus Latescibacterota bacterium | reverse complement strand
TCTTCTTGGCCACGGCCTTCCTGAGGGTGTCGGCCTCCCCTCCCGTGAACCCGGCCATGTCCTTGGATGTCTGCATGAGCTGTTCTTGATATACCGTTATACCGTAGGTCCCTTTAAGCGTCCTCTCCATGAGGGGATGTTCGTAGGTGACGGGTTTACGGCCGTGGTGGCGGGCTATGTACTCGTCTATGAACTGCATGGGACCGGGCCTGTAGAGGGCGACCATAGCTATGAGGTCCTCGAAGTTCTTAGGTTTCAATTCCCTCAGATATTTCTTCATCCCCTCGGACTCGAACTGGAAGATGCCAGTGGTCTCCCCCCTGCCGAAGAGCTCGTAGGTCTCGGGGTCGTCCGGAGGAAGTTGGTGCACATCGAGCTCCTCGCCGTAGCGGGCCTTCACCATCTCGGTGCACCTCTTTATGACCGTGAGGTTCCTGAGGCCCAGAAGGTCCATCTTCAGGAGGCCCAAATCCTTTAAAGAATCCGCGGTATATTGGGTTATCACCACCTTCTCCCCCCTCGGGGCGTACTGGAGGGGGGTATATTCGGTCAGAGGTTCGGCGGATATGACCACAGCGCATGCGTGCACCGATGCGTGGCGGACCACCCCCTCAAGCTTCATCGCCGTCTCCAAAAGCTTCCTCACCCTCTCCTCCTCCTCGTACCTCCTCCTGAGTTCGGGTTCCTTAAGGGCTTCCTCCAAGGTTACGCCTATCCTGTCGGGGATGAGCTTGGCTATCTCGTCCACCTGCTCGTACGAGAGTCCCATGGCCCTCCCGACGTCCCTGACGGCCGCCTTGGCCGCCATGGTCCCGAAAGTTACAACTTGAGCTACCTTCTCCCTCCCGTACTTCTTGGCGACATATTCTATGACCTCGTCCCTGTGCTCGTCGTCGAAGTCGACATCTATGTCGGGCTCCTCCTTCCTGTCGGGGTTGAGGAACCTCTCGAACATGAGGTCGTACTTGAGGGGATCTATGTCCGTTATCCCCAAGACGTAGGAGACCAAGGACCCGGCAGCGGACCCCCTGCCGGGCCCCACCATTATGCCCCTCTCCTTCGCGAACCTTACGAAGTCCCAGACTATGAGGAAGTACGTCTCGAACCCCATCCTTCCTATGACCTCAAGCTCGTACTCGAGCCTCTCGGCTATCTCCTCAGGTGGCTTGGGCAGGACCTCGAGGGGCACTTCTCCCGTCGGCTCCCACCTACCGTCCCTTTCGGCCAGCCCGTAACGCTTCCTCATGCCTTCGTAACAGAGCTGCCTCAGGTACTCGCCGGGGGAGAGTCCCTCGGGCGTAGGGAAGTGGGGAAAAACTACCCTCCCCAGGGGAAGTTCCACCGAGCACATCTCGGCTATCCTCAAGGTGTTCTCCAATGCCTCGGGCACATCTCTGAACCACTCCCACATCTGCTCCGGAGAAGTCATGCTGTAGTCCACGCCGAGCATGGAGAGCCTGTTGGGGTCGTCCAGGGTGCTCTGGGTCTGGATGCAGAGGAGCGTGTCCTGGACGGGGGCGTCCTCGGGCGCTAAGTAGTGCACGTCCTGCGTGGCCACCAAAGGGAGCCCGAGCTTTTTGGCGAGCGCGAGCAGCCCTGCGTTGACCTCATCCTGACCTTGAAGTTCCGGATGATGCTGGAGCTCCAGGAAGAAGTTCTCCTCGCCGAATATCTTCAGGTACTCCCTGACGGCTTTCTCAGCCTCGTCTTCGCCTCGTTCCAGAAGGGCCCTCGGCACTTCCCCCATTATGCAGGCGGTGGTGGCGATAAGTCCCTCGGAACGCTCCTTCAGAAGTTCCTTGTCCACCCTTGGCTTATAGTAATACCCCTCCAAGTTAGCTTCGGTGACGAGCCGGACGAGGTTTCTGTACCCATCTTGATCCCTCGCCAGGAGTATGAGGTGGTACGGCCTTTCGTTCGACGGGCGGTCGAACCTGCTCTTCTGAGCGACGTATACCTCGCACCCCAGTATCGGCTTTATCCCGGCCTCCTTCGCGGCCTTGTAGAACTCCACGGTGCCGTAGAGTGCCCCGTGGTCCGTGAGCGCCAAGGCCTTCATCCCGAGTTCGGCAGCCCTCGAAAGGAGCGCCTCCGGGCTGTTCAGCCCATCTAAGAGGCTGTAATAGGAGTGGGTGTGCAGGTGCACGAAGTCCATCTTCCCCCCTTTCTTCCGACCTAATCGTACGTGCCTTTCGAGAGCCCTTCGAGACCTACCTGTGCACAAGCTCCACTACCGTCTCCACGTGTGGGGTGTGGGGAAAGAGGTCCAAGGGTCTAGCCCTTACGGCCCTGTACCCTTTGAGCAGGACCTCCAAGTCTTCCTTAAGGCTCTTAGGGTTACACGAGACATATATTATCCTGTCCGGGGAAAGTTCCAACAGCTCCCTCCTGGCCTTAGGATGCATCCCCGCCCTCGGGGGGTCCACGACCGCGAGGTGGAAGGGACCGTCCAGGCTTCGGAGGGCGTCCTCAGCGGTCCCGGAGATGAGCCGTACGTTTCCTAAGTAGTTCTCCCTGAGGTTCCTCAGGCCGTCCTCCACGGCCTCCTCCACCACCTCTACCCCCACTATCTCCTTGGACTCCGGCGCTAGTACGGACGCTATGGTCCCCACCCCGCAGAAGAGGTCCAGGACCCTCTCGCGCCCCGAGAGCCCAGCGAACTCCCTCACAACTTCGTATAGCCTCTCCGCCCCTCCGGAGTTCGTCTGGAAGAAGGAGACCAGCGATAAGTAAAAGGTGAACCTCTTCCCCCCTACCTCGACCTCCTCCCTGAACCTCTCCTCCCCCCAGAGCACCTCCCTCTTCCCCCCGTATGCGAACTGTCCGGGAGATGGGTTGAATATCCCCACCACGCCCCTGACCTCCGGAAAGGCCTCCCCGAGCTCCCTGGCCACAAGGGTAAGTTTATCGTGCCTTCCGGAGGAAGTTATCCCGATCAGAGCCTCGCGGGTCTTAGGGGAGCGCCTGAGTATTAGGAACCTGAGGAGCCCTTCGTGTGTCCTGAGGTCGTAGGGGGGCAGGGAAGTCCTCCGTGCGAGGTCCCTTACGAAGGAGACCACCTTTGGGAAGGGTGGGGGGGAGATCGGACATTCCGAAAGGTCGAAGGTCACGTCGAACCTCCCCCGAGGATGGAGCCCCAGGACCACCCCTTCGGGTCCCCTGTCGAAGGAGAACTCCATCTTGTTCCTGTACCCCCAGAGTTGGGGGGACGGCAGGATGGGAAGCAGAGGGCCGTCCAAGTGGTCTTCAAGGTACTCGCGCACGAGCCCCTCCTTGAGCCCCAGTTGGACCTCGTAGGGGAGGTCCTGCCAGAGGCATCCTCCACAGGTCCCGAAGTGGGTACATCTAGGTTCCACCCTGCTGTACGGGGACTCCAGCACCTCCACGAGCCTCCCCACTATCCTATGCCTTGGCCTTCTGAGGACCTCGATTTTGGCCCTCTCGCCCGGAAGGGCACCCGGGACGGCCACCTCCCTACCGTCGTAAGTTCCGAGGCCGTACCCCTTATAGGACAGGGCCCCGAAGCTCACCTTTATTATGTCCCCCTTGCGAAGGGCCATATCCTTCCCAAGTTCAGAAAGCTTTCCCCTCCCTCACGGCCCTCTCGACCTCCTCGGTGAGGTCGTAGCCCCTTTCCAAGAACCTCCCTCCGGAGAAGGGCTTACCCTCCCTGATCTCAACCTCCCCCACGGCGAAGGCCCTCAGGGTCCGAACTATGAGGGGAAGCTCCCTCTTTACCCCCTGTCTCCTTACCTCCGAGAATAAGGGCTCGGCCTCCCCTTCCTCCCGGATGATCTGTTCTAATGGTTTCTCCCTTAGCTTCCTCTCCATCTGGTCCCAGAGGGGATCGAACACGCCGCCCCTTATCGGAAAGGTGCAGTACGTAACGGAGGGACCTTCGTCCAACCGTTCCGTCACGAGGTGCATCATGACCCCGGTCCTTTCGGCCCTCCTCCTTATCAGTTCCCATATTACCTCCTGCCACGTTCCTTTGGGACCCCCCGGCTCGGCGGGGTGGAGGTTTATCATTTTGTATTCCCTGCACATCTCATCCCCGACTATGAGCATATACCCCGAAAGCACGTAGAGGTCCGCAGGACGTCCCCGTAGCCTCTCCATGACCTCCCTGTCGTACAGGATGCGCCAGCGGGATAGGGCCTCCGGGTCTTCGCGTCCTTTCCTGCGAAGTTCGGGGAGGAAGCTTCGGGAGGAGAACGTGACGAGAGGTATCCCATATCCCCTTACCATCCGGAAGAACTTGTCGCTCTCCTCGGCCTCGCCGGGTTCCCTGTTGCTGAAGACGAAGGAGATCTCCGCAGGAACGACACCCTTCGCTATAGCTTCTCTCACCACCCTTAAAAGCTCCCTTGCGGCCGGGTCCCTGCCCGTAGAGAACCATCCCAGACGATACATGACGAGCCCCCTTTCAAGTTTCGCTCAGCCCAAAGATATTTCCCTTCCATTCGAAAGGCAAGGCCGAAGGTTCGCAGCCATGGTTCCGAGCCATCCAGGACCCGGAGAGCGTACGGCTCCTGGAAGCTCCTTCGACCCGTGGGACGCCCGGGAAGCCACGCAGAAAGGACCGAGTGGGAGTCCCACGACGGTCCGTGGTTCCATCTCAGGCCGCCTTAAGGGTCAGCCAGTGGGATATGTTGTTTATACATCCGGGGTCGGGTCCGAGGTAATCACCGAGGTAGCTGTACGCCCTCGCCCGGCATCCACCGCAGACAGGTCGGTACTCGCAGCTCCCGCAGTTCTCCTTCAGGTTCCCCCTGTCCCTGAGCTTAAGCATTACCGGGGACTTCCTCCATATGTCCAAGAACTTCTGCCTCCTCAGGTCCCCGACTGGAAGCTTCATGAAGACACATGGGGTTACTATCCCGTTGGGCTCTATGCAGCAGTATGCCCTACCCGCACCGCACCCCCCTATGTACTGCGCCAGGACCCTCGCCCTCTCCCCAGCATCTATGCCATAGTGCCCTATCGCAATCCTTTCGCCGGCAGATGCCTCCATCATACAGATCCTTCCGAACTGAGGGCTCGTAGTCATTACACCTATCTTCCCCTCGGTCATGTACATGTAAAGCTTATGGAGCACCTCCTCCCTCATCTCAGGGCTTAAGTCCTGTTCAACTATGGACCTTGCGTTCCCCACCGGGATGAAGTTGTAGATGTAAAATATGTCCACCCCAAGGTCGGCAGCCAGCTCTATCATGTCGTCCACCTCGCCGTAGTTCCACCTCGTGAGGACCATGGCCACCCCGACCTCAGTCATCTCCCTCCTGGCCGCGACCGCGTTCCTAATCCCTTCCACAGCCCTCTCCCATGCATCCGGTATCCCCCTGAACCAATCGTGCCGCTCGGGGATAGGGCTGTCCAAGCTTATCTGGACGTAACTTATGCCTACATCGTAAAGCCTCTCGGCTACATCCTTAGTTATGAGGGTTCCGTTGGTGGCCACCGAGAGCCATATTCCCCTACGTCTTGCGTATTCTGCAACCTCCCAGAATCCCCTACCCATAAGGGGCTCCCCACCGGAAAAGGCTAAAAAGGGAACGTATGCGTCCGCAAGCTGGTCTATCACCTCCTTCTTCTCCTCGACGCTGAGTTCGTCCCCGGAGGGTCTTCCGGCCTCCTGGTAGCAGTGTCTGCAGCGAAGGTTGCAGGAGTCGGTGAAGTTCCAGACGACCAGAAGGGGGGAAAGGAACGTCTGGGGCCTCGTAAGGCCCAGCTCCCCTACGCTCTTTATCACGTTGACTATGGCCCTCCTGGTGTGCACGTCCCCGAAGACCTGCTCCCTGACGACCTGCTTTGGAGCCTTGAACCCCCACCTTGCTAAGGCTCCAAGGACGAGCTTCAGGGGAAAACATCCGAGTTTCTCCTCGAACGGGATCCCCTGGCCATCCCCCCCGTAGGAGAGCATAGCATCCTCAAGCAGGCCCCTTCCGCTCCTCCTTTCCTTAGTTATATACCTGAAGAGCCTCTGAGCCAATGGGTGGCCTATCACCTGCTCGACCACGTGGGGGTCCAGCATGGCTATCACCTCCCAAAGGCGGATTGTAGCTTCAGCCTGTACTCCTTAAAGCTCTTTCCAACCTGGAAGGCTACGATCCCTCCCCTGACCAGGGACGTCACCTCCTGGGGTCTGTACAACACCTTCCAAACCTTCTTCAGTATCGTCTTCGCCTTCAGGTAGACCCTTCTGTACGCCCTGCTAATGAGGTTATGGACCTCTAAGGGCGAGAGGAAGTCCAGCCTCATGACAGCATGGAGGCCGTCGTAGTACCTCCAGAGGTGGGTCAGGAACCTCCTTTCCTTCCTCGCCTGCTCGAAGAGCCTGGTTCCGGGGTATGGGGTGAGTACGGAGAACTGGACTGCCTCCAAGGAGAGCTCATCGGCGAGCCTTATGGTGCGCTCCACCATATCTCTGGTCTCCCTTATCCCCCCTATCATGAAGCTTCCGTAAGATCTTATACCACAGCTTCTTAGAATCTCCACCGCTTCCTTCTCCTGTTTCACTGTGGTGCACTTCCCGTAAGAGTTTAAGACTTCCTGGGAGCCGCTTTCGAGCCCAAGGAATATCTCCACAGCCCCTGCCTCGGCCATCCTCCTTACGAGGTCCGGGTTCCTGACTATGGTATCCACCCTTGAGAAGCAGTACCAATATATGTCCAGACCCCTCCTGTCGAGCTCATCTATGAACTCGGACACCCTCTTAGTGGAAAGGGTGAAGTTGTCGTCCATGAAGGTTATGGCCCTGTAACCGTAATCCCTGTAGAGCATCTCCACCTCGTCCACCACTGAGCTGGGGCTCCTCGGCCTCCATCTCAGTCCACCGAAGGCCGAAGAGGCGCAGAAGTGGCAGTTGAAGGGACACCCCCTGCTCGTTATGACCGAGGTGGAAGGCCTTCCCCTGAGGTTCGTGCGGTACTTCGCCATGGGGAGGAGGTCCCTTGCGGGAAGGGGGAGGGAATCCAGGTCCTGGGGAGGGAGGGGGTTCTGGGTTCGGACGAACCTCCCGTTCCTCCTGAACGACAGCCCGGCGACGTCCTCAGGCTCGCCCTCGTCCAACGCCTCTAAGAGGGCCGGGAAGACCTCATCGCCCTCGCCCCTCACCACATAGTCCACGAGGCCGGAGGACAGGGCCTCCTCGTCCCTGAAGCTCACATGGTATCCTCCCATAATTACGATACATCCTTCCTTCTTCGCCTCCTTGGCCACCTTTAGGGCTTCGGGGTACCTTGGCGTATCGGATGTTATCCCGACGACGTCCCACATTCCGAAATCTACAGGGTGTTCCGGCTCCAGATCTAGATCGACTATCGAGACCGTATACCCCCTTTCCCTCGTGACAGCAGCTAAGTAAGCCAGGCCCAGGGGAGGATATCTGTTCCCCAACGCGCCGTATATGTTGGCGCTCGTAGGGTTGACGAGCAGGACCTTCATAGTCACCTCCTTGCTACAGCTTCCCTCCCGCGATTATCCGGCCCGGCGCATCACAGGGAGATCTTTAAGCTCCGGGTGCCCTAATAGGTTCAAACGGCAGGACATGCCCCGGTATCACAGATATCCCTCATGCGAGCCTTTACTGAAGCTCCTCCGGGAGCGGACCTTCGTCGCACGGCTCGACACCAGCGAGCTCCCCCCTCAAATATGCCTCCAGGACCTCCCTTACGGTGCCCGAGACCCCGGTTATCGGCCGGACGCCGAGTCGTCCGAAGAAATCTATGGCCCTCCGGCCCATACCCCCGGCTATTATGACCTTCGCCCCCTGGCCGTAGATGAGCTCCGGAACCTGTCCCGGTCGGCCATGTTCGTGGTAGAAGGGATTTCGTATGGATCTGACCTTCCTTACCTCTCCCCCTTCGACATCCACAAGTATGTAGTACGGACAGCGGCCGAAATGCTGGCTCAGCAGGGCATCCAATCCTCTGTCGTCGTCCGCTGCGAACGCTATGCGCATGGTGCCTCCCTTCACTTCAGCAGACCTCTGACTATAACTTCCACCGCCTCCTCCTCCGAAAGGCCCCTGGCCATAAGGGTCTGCACCTGCCTCTTGTCCACACTTCCTATCGCGGCCTCGTGGGTGAGCTTGGCCGTAGGGTCCAAAACTTGAAGGAGGGGGAGGGCCTTGGCCTTAGCCCGCTCCCCCTGTACGATCTCTACGCAGTCGACGTGCCCCCTCGTGAAGGGAGCGTTCCCGACAATTTCTCCCAAGACTTCACTCTGTGCCTCCTCCGTCACAACTATCCTGCTCCTCACAAGTCCCCTCGATCCCGTGCCGTTGAGGTAGACGGATTCCCTGACCCTGATTTCGTCGTCCCCCCTTCCGTAGACCTTGACCTCCAAATCACATACTGCCCCCTCCTTAAGTTCGGAGTTCAGCTCTATGTTAAGTTTCCCTACCCTTCCCGTTATCAGCTTAAACTGGTTTCGGAACCTCCCCCCAGCTTCCACCTGGACCTCGGTCCTTGGGACCACTTCGGTCCCTCCCCTCCGGCCGTGGAAGTGCGTCTCGGAATATTCCATCTCCGCATCGTGTCCCACGTGGACTCTGGAGTCCATGATGTGCCTGACGTTCGCTGCGTTAGGGAAGGAACAGTGGGCCAAGAACTTGACATTAGCACCTTCCCCTATCTCGAATTCGGAGGTTATCTCCTGGAGCCCCTCCCGGGGGAGCATCCCGAAGCAGAGGTGCACGGGGAAAGGGACCTTCGTCCCAGGCTCCACCTTCACGTATGCCCTGACGCCGGTTTCCGTCTCCTGACCTTCGAGCACGACCCCGGGAACCGAATTGGAGGAGAGGATCCTGTTCCCGCTCACCACAAAGCTGGCGAACCTCCTGTCCAGGAGGACGGACGGGTCCCCTCCACCCCGTTCGTAGGCCTCGACTATGGCCTCGAATTCTCTGCTACGGTCAAAAGTTTCTGACAAGTTCTTCCTCCGGTCGGTTTACGTGGAGGCATTCCCTGCAGTGGTTCCTGAAGAACCTCACTACCTCCTCCGGGCTTGCTGTCTTAAGGATGATCCCCCCGCAGAGGGAGGACGCCCTGTCTGCTATCTCCGCTATCTGCTCGTGGTGGGTTATGAGAAGGACCGAACTTCCTCCCTTGGCCAAGGTCCTTATGACGTTCGCCACCTGGTCCAAGGAGGGAGCATCTATCCCGGAGTCCGGCTCGTCCAGGATGGCGAGCTTAGGCTCCATAGCCAATACCGAGGCCAGCTCTATCCTCTTCCTCTCCCCCCCGCTGAGGGTTTGGTCCACCGGACGTCCGAGGTAGAGGGAGGGGGTCAACCCCACCATCTCCAGACATCTTTCGGGGGAAAGGGAACCCCCTCCCCTCTCCCTGCTCAAGTGTAGGTACTCCCCCACGGTGAGCCCCTCGAACCTCGCCGGTTCCTGCCACGCCAGGGTTATCCCACGCTTGGCACGCTCGTGTACGGAAAGTTTTGTTATGTCCTCCCCTTCAAATATTATCCTCCCAGAAGTCGGCCTGTAAAGCCCCATCAGGACGTAGGCGAGGGAGGTCTTTCCCGTGCCGTTCGCCCCCAGGATAGAATGTATCTCTCCCCTGTGTATACTCAGGTTTATATTCCTGAGGATGGGCTTACCGTTGAGGTTCAGGGACAGGTCCTGTACCTTGAGCATGTCATGAGCCCTGCAGCCAAGCAGGCCTACCAGGAGTCCGGGCACGAAGGTTCCAGGAACCTTCCATCGTGCCTCTCTCCGAGCTTGTGCACCTTGTCATCCTACACTTCGGCGTTTCTGATGTCGAACTCGGGCACATATGGCTTTATGTCCCGTCCACGATGTGGAGCAGGTTCCCTTCAACACCTTCATCTCCCGTCCCCCATGAGCCAACGGACGGAGGATACGAGGAGTTCCCTCTCCTGATCCTCCGGCAGTTCGTCCCTATCGTCCGCGCCGAGCCCGAGTGCAAGGCCGCAGGCTACGTACCTCCCCTTTCCCGGCTTCCCGGCCGCGACCACGGGCTCCATCCCCTCGTCCACAGCCAAGATGACGCCCTCCCGTCCGAGCTTCAAGGTTATGTGGTCGTAATAGCTGTGGGGGTTCCAGTTTACTTTGTCCAGGTCCTCGCATACAGGATGGTCGCCCACGGCCCTCCACCTCCTCCCCTCAGGACGGCCCTCGCCCCTCGCGACCTCAGGGAATATGGGAGCGAGGTACCTGTACCCCACGGCATCGTGGGTGACCAAGAGCCCTCCTCCTTCCTCGACCCATATCCTTATCCTCCCCCTCGTCTTCATGTCCCACACGAGCACGTCCTTGGGCTGGGCGAGCACTAGGACCCTGCAGGAGGAGAGTTCATCCTGGGAAAGCTCGCACACCGGGAAGGCCGGTAGACCTTCCCCCCTCAGGGTTTCAAGTATAGCCCTTCCACCCCATCCGTTCACGTACACCCCGACCCCCCCCTCCGGCCTCGGGCCCAGGCATGGGAACTTCTCGGCCACCTCCTGGGGAGTTAGGACCCTTATGACCGGGCTCCTCGAGACGAACCTCTCCTTCCTCCACCATCCCTTCTTCACCCAACCCCGCACGGCTATGCGGTACGTCCCCGGCTCGGGCTTGAGTATCGTCGAGATGGAGGGACTTTCCGGCTTCAGGACCCCGAGCTTCTTCGCTTCGCCGTCGGTCTTCTCCAACACCACCTCAGCACGAAACTTGCGTGCCCACTTCGGAAGCCGGTCCAGCGCGACCCTGACGGGGACCGAATCCCCCTGTGAATAACTATGTCCTCCGAGGCCCTCGGGGACCTCGAAGGAGGTCCAGTCCCACCTGTGGGGAGGGGACGTCCTTTCCTTGGTCGCACCCCTCCTGAGGAGGGGAAAGAAGTCCTGGACCGTACGGACGGTGTACGAGAAGATCACGAAACCGTCGGCCCCAAGTTCCCTCGCCAAGGCGACCTGGTGCAGGACCTCCCCCCCCTCGGTCATCCTGTAGGCCCCTATGCCGGGGTAGAGGGGTATCCTGCCCTCGGTCCAGATCGATTGCATCCTCACCCATTCCCCGAACTTCTCGGGGTCAGTTGTGTAGTCCATGGGGCAGACGAAGTCCAGGTATCCCCTCTCAACCCAGAGCTTCCAATCTTGCCCTACCTGGAACCGGGCCGACCTCCAGTCCGGGAACACGGCAGCGGAGACTTTGACGTCCGGCCTTATCCTCCGTACCTCATTGCTCACCTCCTCTACGAGCTTGGTGACCTGCTCCCTCCTCCACCTTTGGAAGTCGGCGAAATGTGGCCCCGAGATGACATCCTCCGGCCAATCCCTCACCTCTATCCCCGTATCCCTCTGAAACCTTTCCCTGCATCCATCGCAGTAACATGCCGAGGCCCCGGGGTACCGGATGTAATCGAAATGGATTCCATCCACCGGATATTTCCTTACGACCTCCAACAGGGCCTCCTTCTCCATAGCTCTGTTCCTGGGGTCCGAGGGACAGAGCCAGGGGAGTTCGTCCCCGTCCTTATCCCTCTGTAGTCTCCCCTCGGCCCTCAACTTCTCCAAGAAGTCCTCCGGCGTGCCGGAGCCTAAGTAGTTGTTCACCATCCAGACGTGAAACTCCAGACCATACTTATGGCACCACTTCACGGCCTCCGCCATAAGGTCCCTCCCCTCGGCCCTTCCTGCTACCGGCAGGACCTCGGAGGGATAGTAGGCCACACCTCCCCAAAGCATGTTCGCAAATATTGCGTTGAAGCCATATTTTGATAACACCTGGGCGGTCTTCTTCCATCCCCAGTCCGAGACCCCGAAGGCCGTGTGGATCCATACGGCCCTGAGCTCCCCCTCCCTTGAGGGCTGCATCTCCGCGTACGCCTCCACCGCCTTCCTCTT
>DTYS01000240.1 GCA_012961755.1 Candidatus Latescibacterota bacterium | reverse complement strand
TCCGCTATCTGATGTACCGTGAGCCCGCTCACCGTCGGAACGTCGTTGAGCATGTGCTTAAGCACCTTGAGGACCGCAGGGATTCCTCCCGCATATTCCAAGTCCTCCATGAAGTAATCCCCACCAGGCCTTATAGCAGCTATGTTCGGGGTCTTGCGGCTTATCTCATCGAAGAGCTCCAAGGGTACCTCGACCCCGGCCTCGTGCGCCACGGCGGGTATGTGCAGGGCGGTGTTGGTGGACCCCCCTAAGGCCATGTCTATCCTTATAGCGTTCTCGAACGCCTCCCTCGTCATTATCTTCCTTGCGGTGGTCCCCTGGCGCACTAGCTCCACTATCCTCACCCCGCTTTCGTACGCTATCCTCTCCTTCTTGGCAAGACCCGCCAGGGCGGTGGCGCACCCGGGGAGGGACATGCCGAGTGCCTCTGTCACGCAGGCCATGGTGTTGGCAGTGTAAAGCCCCTGACAGGAACCCGGGCCTGGACAGGCCCTCAGCTCCAGCTCGTGCAGCTCCTCCTCCGAGATCTTCCCCGCATGGTACTGCCCCACGGCCTCGAAGGTATCCCTCACTAAGGAGAGCCTCCTCCCCTTGTACCTTCCGGAGACCATGGGACCGGCCGTGACGACCACGGCGGGTATGTCCAGCCTTCCTGCGGCCATCAGCATCCCGGGGGTTATCTTGTCGCAGTTGGTGAGGAGCACCAGGCCGTCCAGGGCGTGTGCCTCGGCTACGGACTCTATCCCGTCCGCGATAAGCTCCCTTGAAGGGAGGGAATACTTCATCCCCTTATGCCCCATAGCTATACCGTCGCATATGCCGGGAACCCCGAACACGAACGGGACCCCTCCCCCCGCGCTTATGCCCTGCTCTATGACCCTTTCGAGCTCCCTCATCGTGGTGTGGCCGGGGATGAGGTCCGTGAAGCTTGAAGCTATCCCTATGAACGGCTTATCCATCTGGGATGGGCTTATCCCGGTAGCGTACAACAGACACCTGTTAGGTGCCCTGTCCGTCCCCTTCCTCGCCCGGTCGCTTATCATCCCTTTCCTCCTTAAAGCATCCCGGCTACCATCTCGGCTATCGCTGGTGCTGCGGTGAGCCCCGGAGAATCTATGCCCACGAGGTTCACGAACCCAGGTTCCTCCTGCCTTATCACGAAGTCCCTGAAGTCATCCCCAGGACCCTGGAGCTTCGGCCTTATCCCCGCCATCTCGGGCACCAAGTCCTCGGGCTCCACGAATGGCAGGAAGCTCTTGACGGACTTGTAGAAGTCCATGGCCCTCTCGGGCGGGACCGTATAGTCCTCGTATTCTATATATTCTATGTCCGGACCGAGCTTACCCCTCCCGTCCAGCTCGGGCTTATAATGGATCCCTAAGGAATATCTGTCGGGCACGGGATAGACTGGAACGTCCACCAGCTCAGCCTTGGCCGGGGGGAGGGAGAAGTACACGCCCTTGGCAAAGTGGACGCGATATTCGTATCCCAGAAGGCCAGCTATCCTATCCGCATACAGCCCTGCCGAGTTGACTAAGACCTCGGTCGTGAAGGAGAACGGGCTTCCGTCCGGCTCCCTCACCTCAACTTCGAACCCTCCGTTCACCCTGCTTATATCCACCACCTCCACACCGAACGCGAACTCCACACCCCTCTCCCTGGCCTTAAGGTAAAAATAATCCATGAACTTATGAGCGTTGAGGATTCCGGTGGAGGGGACCCATAGGGCGAGCCTGGCCCTGAGGTAGGGTTGGAGCTTGCGGACCTTTTCGGCCGAGAGGACCTCGAGTCCCTCCACGCCGTTGCTCTCCCCGTTCTCCTTGAGGCAGTGCAGATATCCCTCCTGCCCTTCCTCCACAGCGACCACCAGCTTCCCGGTCCGTCTCAAGGGAAGCCCGTTCCGCTCCCCGATCTCGTACAGAAGCCGGTTACCCTCCACACAAAGTTCGGCCTTAAGGGAACCTGGTGGATAGTATATCCCCGAATGTATCACCTCGCTGTTTCGGGAGCTCGTCCCCCTGCCGTAGGTCTCCTCCCTTTCGACGACGTATACCTGCCCCCTCCCTCCGATCTCGGAGGCAACTGCAAGTCCCACCATCCCAGCTCCCACTATCGTGGCGAAGGCGTCCATCGTCCGAGTGCATCCAGCTTCCTGAAGAAGTCACCGAAGATGGCATCCCGGTCCACGCTCACGGCAGTGCGGATAAAGTGTCGGGACTTGTCCACACTCCATGTGAACTGGTCGGTTAGTATCGGGCTGTGGACCACGTGCGTGGGGACCCAGGACGGGTTTACGAGGTAAACAACCGCAGCTATGTCCCATATCACCTTGGACCTCGCATAGTGGTCGGGGTAGTAGGACCTGAATATCTCGCAGAGGTAATCCCCGAGATGGTGGTCATCATGTGGGATGCGACGGGGACCTGAACGAGGGGGACGCCGCAGTCGAGGATGGTCCTCGAAGCGTATATATCCTGCCCCAGGTTGAACTCCAGTGCTGAGGGCCAGTGAAGTGGCTGTCCTCCCAGCCATACCACCACGATATTCTCTATGATCTTAGGCTCCATAATGATGGCCGAAGCAACTTTCGTGATGGCTCCCGTGGCCACGACGTACAGTGGCCCTTCGTCCGTCCCGAGGGCCAATTCCACGAGGTGCTCGGCCGCCTCGCTCCTGCAGGGGGTCTCAGGGTCAGGAAGGTAGCTCGTGGAGCCACGGTGCACGAGGCCGTCCGACGGGACCTTCATCTTGCCCAGGACCCTCAATATCTCCTCGTAGCTCTTCTCCATCCCGTCGCCCGGCCCCGTGGAGCGCTGGTTCGTGAAGGGAGCCGCGTAGATGGCCTTCACATCCATCCGCTCGGGGGAGAGCAGGGAATAGACGAGGGCGAACTGGTCGTCTATCTCGTTGTAGGTGTCCGTGTCCAGGACCATCCGGACCCTCCCCTCCGGCGGGTCCAGCCGCCTCAGCAGCTCGTGGTCCGGAATACGGCGGAACTTCATAGGGACCTCCTGTACACCCCCTCCAGGACCTCGGGCACCTCCCTGTACCTGCGGTAGAGCTCCTCGTACGTTTCCCTACCTTCCGACGGCTCCCAGACAGGCCCCGGCCTGAGCATGGCTTGCCCGGCCTCCTCCACCGAGGAGAATACCCCCGCGCCTA
Organism: Candidatus Latescibacterota bacterium; assembly: GCA_012961755.1. Lineage (GTDB taxonomy): Bacteria > Latescibacterota > 4484-107 > B68-G9 > B68-G9 > B68-G9. The sequence goes on along the minus strand of DTYS01000240.1, from coordinate 1,490 downwards.
AGAAGGCGAAGATGGCGGCTCCTAAGGTCGTGGCCTCCTCCTGGAGTAGGGTGCTCACCGGAAGGCCGAGGACGTCGGCCCTTATGCTGTTCCACAGGGGGTTCTTGGAGCCTCCCCCGACGACCCTGACGCCCCCGGCCCGGAACCCGGTGGCCAGGACCTCCAGGGCGTGCCTGAGCTGAAAGGAGAGCCCTTCCAGGGCGGCCCTGTAGAAGTGTCCCCTGTGGACGTCCAGGGAGAGCCCCAGGACCGTACCCCTCGTGCCGTGCCTGCGGGTTGGTCCCGTCTCAGGGACGAAGGAGGGAAGGAGCAACAGGCCGTCGGAGCCCGGACCGACCCCCTTCGCCTCCTCTATCATCACCTCGTATCCCACATCCCCGTAAAACCTTCTCCTCACCCATTCCAGGACGGCCGAGCCCATCATGAGGAGCTGCGGGTCCCAGAGTCCGGGCCGGGCGTCGAGCTCGTACAGGACCCCGTCCTCGTAGGAGGACGCTGAGGGGGAGAACCTCTCGGTCCGGAGCATGAGGATCTCCCACGTGCCGGAGCTCAGTATCATCTCCTCGGAGCCCGCGCCCGAGCCCACTGCCGCAAACTGAGTATCGTGGCCTGCGGCCACCACCGGCGTCCCCTCCGGAAGCCCGGTGGCCTCGGAAGCCATCCTTGTGACCCTTCCTATTACTTCTCCGGGCTCTGCCCAGGGCGGGAAGAAGTCCTCCGAAAGCCCCGCGAGCCTCAGCATCCTTTCGGACCAGGTCCTACGGGCCATGTTACAGGCCATGGTGGTGCCGGCGCTGGTGGGGTCCACCGAGCGTTCCCCTGAGAGGAGGAAGCTTATAAGCCCCGGCATCATGAGCCACTGGGTTCCTTCGAGGACCTCCGGCTCGTTCTCCTTAAGCCATATCCACCTGAGGAGGGTGTTGAACCTTATGGGGGGGTATCCGGTTTCGAGGTACGCCTCCAACGGGTCCATGTACCTCCCGAAGTCCCCGGCCATCCCCTCGGTGCGCGTGTCCTGCCAGCATATCGGGGGATACGCGAGGGAGCCGTCGGGGTTCAGGGGGGCACCGTCCGCTCCGAACGTGCAGACGGTGACGGCCCTTATTTCCTTCCGGTCGACTTCGGAGCAGACCTTCCGACAGCACTCGCAGGCCTTACCCCATATCTCCTCCAGGTCCCAGACCCTCCAGCCCTCCCCCCCTGGCTGGGGATGGGCCAGGTTGGGACGGGAGGCCACGGCCACGACATCACCGCGGGCATCTACCGCGGAGGCCGATATGTTGGTGGAGCCGCAGTCCACCACGACTGCAAGTTCCCTCAGCATAGCTCCCTTAAGCTTAGGGACAAATATAGGGTCAGGAAGGGTGGATGTCAAGCTTCCTGAGAAATTCCTTGACATCCACCGGCGAAGAGGTTATTTTTTGAAAAATAAGATAGCGAGGGGACGGCGCTATGTCGTATTTCGTCTGGATCGTAGGGATCGTGCTCTG
>DTYS01000239.1 GCA_012961755.1 Candidatus Latescibacterota bacterium | reverse complement strand
GGAGGAGGACCTTAGAGGTTTTGGGGAGGTTGGAGGAGGTGGAGGTGGTGGTCCCGGGGCCGGACCTGACGCCCGGGGGGCTCGTGAGGGGCGATGAGGACGCCGAGAAGGTCGTTAAGCTCTTTCAGGAGGCCGGGGTGGAGGGCCTGATAATAGGCACCATGACCTTCGGAGACGAGGTCTCAGCGGTGCACGTTGCGGAGGAGCTTGCGGTGCCGGTGCTCCTCTTCGGAACGAAGGAGGGCCCCTTCGTGGGGGACGGGAGGAGGAGGTCGGACTCCTTCTGCGGGACGCTCTCGGTCTCCTCGGGCCTTTACAGGAGGAAGATACCTTTTACATTCTTAGGGGTGATCTTCCCCGAGGAGCCCGAGTTCGCGGAACACGTGAGGAAGTTCGCTGGGACCTGCATGGTCGTGAGGGAATTCTTGGGGGCGAGGATAGGGCTGGTGGGCCCCAGGCCTGAGAGGTTCGAGACCTGCGCCTACGACGAACTTCCCCTCATGGAACAGTTCGGGCAGAGGGTGGTCCCCCTTTCGCTGCTGGACCTCTTCATCGCCGTAAGGGAGCTTTCCGACGAGGACCCCGAGGTCGTAGGCATCGTCCGGGATATAAGGGGGAGGGCCGAGGTGGAAGTTTCGGACGAGGTCCTGGTAAAATCGGCCAAGTTGGAGCTGGCTCTAAGGGACTTCGCCGGGAGCAAAGGGCTTTCGGGTATGGGGGTCCAGTGCTGGACAGCTATGGAGGAAGAATATGGGATATCTCCCTGCTTAGCTATGGGAAGGCTGACGGACCAGGGGATCATGTGTGCCTGTGAGGTTGACATCTTGGGCGTGCTCACGATGCTAATACAGTATTCAGCGTCCATGAAGCGGACGGTCCCCTACTTTATAGACTGGACCATAAGGCACCAGGAGGACGAGAACACCCTTTTGGCCTGGCACTGCGGCAATGCCCCCATGAGTCTGGCCAGGGGGCCCATATGTATAAGGGGCCACAGCATCCTGGACGCCCTCTTAGGAGAGGAGAGGGTAGGGGGGACCGCGGAGATGCAGTTGAGGCCCGGGGCGGTCACCCTGAACAGGCTCGTCGAGTACGAGGGGAGGTTCAAGCTCCTCGTCACAAGGGGGGAGATAGTGCCGTCGGATCAGAAACTCAGGGGGTCCTGGGCCTGGGTCAAGGTGCCGGACTTAGATGAGCTTTATAGAACGTTGGTGGAGGAAGGTTTCGTCCACCACGCCAGCCTCGTCCACGGGGACTTAACCTGGGAGATCAGGGAGTTCTGTAAGTTCGCAGGTATAGAGGTCGTGGAGGCTTAGGAGAACCTGTGGAGTGGCTCAGGGACCTTCTCGAGGCGGCCCAGAGGCTGGACTCCAGGTGGCTCTATCCTGTGCTTTTGGTCAGCTCCTACGTGGAGAACATATTTCCGCCCCTTCCCGGGGATACGGTGACGGCCTTCGGGGCGTACCTCGTGGGGAGGGGGGTGCTGAAGTTGGGGTGGGTGGTGGCCTCCACGGTCGTCGGGAGCGTGGGCGGATTTATGACCTTGTATGGTCTTGCATATTCCGGCGGCAGGGCGATCCTCAGGAGGAGGAGGGTCCTCTCGGACCGAAGGGTTAGGAGGGCCCAAAGGTGGATAGACAGGTACGGGGACAAGGTGATACTTATCAACAGGTTCCTGCCGGGCCTGCGCTCCACGGTCGCCGTCCTGGTAGGCTTGGGAGGGATGAGGCCGAGGAAGGTCCTGGCCTTCTCCTTCCTGAGCGCTTCCGTCTGGAACGGCCTCCTTATCTATGTGGGGTTCCTACTGGGGACGAACTGGGAGGCCATCGGGAGGGTCCTCAGGGCGTATACCTGGGCCGTGGGGACGTTCTTAGGTACGATCGCGGTCGGATGGCTCGGGCTTTACCTCTTCCGGAGGTACAGGACGCAACTTCTGAGGAAGTGAGCCGGGAGGTCTGGTGAGGATAGTCGTGCTTATGGGAGGGGATTCCCCTGAAAGGGAGGTGTCCTTAGCGTCGGGAAGGGCGGTGGCCTCCGCCCTTAGGGAGGGAGGGCACGAGGTCTTCCCGATCGATGTCACCTTCACCGGGAGCTTTCCGGCGAGGCGGATATGGGATGCGTTGGACTCCGAGGAGGTGAGGAAAGCGGACCTCCTCTTCATCTGCCTCCACGGGGGCTTCGGGGAGAACGGGGGGCTTCAGGCGCTCTTAGAGGAGATGGGCCTGCCCTATACGGGCTCGGGACCTTTGGCGAGCATGCTGGCTATGGACAAGTGGACGAGCAAGATGCTCTTCGTCTCCGCTGGCATACCCGTGCCGGAGGGGTTCCTGGTAGGGCCGGACGAGGACGGTAAGGTTTTAGAGGAGATAGGTCTTCCCTGCGTGGTCAAGCCGAGGTCGCAGGGTTCCACCGTGGGCCTGAGCGTGGTGAGGGAGGCAGGGAAGATGAGGGAAGCTTTGGAGAGGGCGGGGACCTACGGGGAGGTCCTGGCGGAGAGGTTCGTCCCCGGAAGTGACTTGACGGTGGCCGTGCTCGGGGAGGAAGCCCTCCCCGCGGTGGAGATCCACCCCAAGCATGAGGTATACGACTACACCTGCAAGTATACCCCCGGGATGAGCGAGTATAAGGTTCCCGCAGAAGTCCCGGAGGAGGCCTCGGATGCGCTCAGGGAGTACGCGCTGAGGGCTTTCCACGTCCTCGGGTGCAGGGACTTCGGGAGGGTGGACTTCAGGATGGACCCCGAAGGCGGGATCTACTGCTTCGAGGTGAACACCATCCCTGGCATGACCTCCACGAGCTTGGTCCCGAAGGCGGCCAGGGCCGCCGGGATCTCCTTCCCGGAGCTCGTAGAAAGGATAGCCCATATGGCGCTGAAAAGGCGATAGCCGGAGCTTCGCCCGGGACCCTCAGGAGCAATCCGAGGGAACAGAGCCTTAAAAGGAACGAGAGATGTGTAGGACCTCGAAACGGAGATGTAGTTCCACCCATCTAAGTTTTGGGCTACGAGGGCGGCCACGGCGGGGGATAGGGCGCGGAGGTGGTACAGGGCCCTGTCGGTGGCTATAAGTTGTTCCCTTTCCCTAGGACAGACTAAGGGTCAACTGGAGCGCTGATATCTGCCGGGCCGGGTTGAAGCACCTGACTAAGACCGCTAAGAATACGACCCACCACCCGGGCATGACCCATACCCAGAAGAGGAGGAAGAGGGCCTTGGCGCAGGTCCCCACCACAAGCACGGGCCTCGCTCCGAAAGGGTGGTCCAGAGGAAGTTCATGCCCAAGAACTTGAGCATGTAGAGGGTGAAGAAGTCCGCGACGAACCCGACGGCGAAGGCCCATCCTATGCGAAACGACAGGAACCTTCTGTGGTCTGCCCTGCGGGCCAGGAGCATCCTCGTCCCTAAGAACTCCCCCCATTCCTCCGACCCCGACCGACGCTCCGAGCATATTGAGGACCAGATAAAGGATCAAAAGGAGCCAGACCGACTCCGTAATGAGGAAAGGAAGCAGCACTCTAACCAGTTCGGTACAGAAGGCTTGCCTGTTCCACTACCGGGTGTTATATTTCTTTAAGGACATCCGAAGGCTCAGGAGGACATATGAGAAAGCTCGAAGATGTAGTGATATTTAGGGACGAGAAGTTCTACGCCAGCTTCCCGACCGTGGCCAGGACGAAGTATGGGGAGCTCCTCGTGGGCTTCAGGTTGGCCCCCCGGGAGGAATCCCCCACCCACTTCCATTCTCAGTCCCGGGCCGTGTGCGTCCGGAGCTCCGATGGGGGGAGAACGTGGTCCGAGCCCTCCCCTATAAGCCCCGAGGACGAGCTCGGGCAGCAGGACCCGTGCCTGAGGACCCTCTCTGACGGAAGGATTTTGGCCTCGTACTTCCGCTGGCAGTTCCACCCCCTCCCGGAGAAGGAGACTTTGACGAAGGCCAGGGTGCTGAGGGAGGCCAAGGGGGGCCTCATGCGCTTAGCGGGGATAGCCGTCTGTACCTCCGACGATGGGGGACGCACGTGGAGCTTCAGGAGGGTCCACATCCCGAACTACGAGGACGTGGCGGCCGTGAGAGGACGCACCGAGGAACTTCCCGACGGGAGCCTGCTTATGCCGATATATGCCGTTGGAGGCGAGAACAGGGTCCACATCCTGCGCTCGGCCGACAGGGGCGAGACATGGGAGGACCTCTCGGTGGTCGTGGCCCGTCCTCCGGGCCGCGAGAACGCCTGCGACGAGCCGACCTTGCTGAGGCTCCCCTCGGGGAGGTTGCTGTGCTTTATAAGGGCGTACGGTGAGGGAGGGCTCATGCAGGTGGCGGAGTCCCAGGATGAGGGCATGACGTGGGGTCCCGTCAGGGAGACGAAGGTCTGGGGCTTCCCTCAGTGGGCCATAACATTAAGCGACGGCAGGGCCTTCATGGCTTACGGGTACAGGAGGGAGCCCTACGGGGTGCGCGCGAGGGCCTGGGACCCTGAGGAGGAGGTGGACGAGGCCGAGGAGCTCGTGCTCAGGGACGACGGAGCGTCTCCCGACCTGGGGTACCCCTCCGCCGTCGAGCTTGAGGACGGGAAGGTCCTCGTGGTGTACTACATCCACGGCGAGGACGGGGTGAGACAAATAGCAGGGACGGTGCTCTCGGTTTAAGTCCGAAGGAGGTGAAGACCTTGTACAACGGACCTAAGTTCATAGTGGTGGCCGGCGGGGTCATGAGCGGTGTGGGGAAGGGGCTGGCCACGGCCTCCATAGGAAAGATCCTACAGCAGTACGGTTACCGCACGACCGCCATAAAGATAGATCCTTACATAAACTATGACGCGGGGACCCTGCGCCCCACGGAGCACGGGGAGGTGTGGGTCACTGAGGACGGTGGGGAGATAGACCAGGACCTCGGAAGCTACGAGCGTTTTCTGGGGATGGACATACCCAAGCGCAACAACATCACGACGGGGCAGATATACAACGCCGTGATAGACAGGGAGAGGAGGGGGGAGTACCTCGGGCAGACGGTGCAGCCCATCCCCCACGTGACGGACGAGATAAAGAGGAGGATAAGGGAGGCCGCGGAAGGTTACGAGATAGCCCTGGTAGAGATAGGGGGCACCATAGGGGACTATGAGAACGAGATATATCTATACGCCCTCAAAAGCCTGGAACTCGAAGTCGGCGAGGAGAACTTCATCTACGTGCTCATAACTTACCTTCCTATCCCTAAGCATGTGGGGGAGATGAAGACCAAGCCGACCCAGCAGGCTATAAGGCTTCTGAGCCAGAACGGTATCTTTCCGGACTTCATACTCTGCAGGGCGGCCAGGCCCTTGGACGAGGTCAGGAAGAAGAAGATAGAGATCTACGCCAACATAGGGGCGGAATATGTGATATCCGCTCCGGATGTGGACAACGTGTACGTTATACCTTTGAACTTCGAGAAGGACGAGCTCGGGAAGAAGATACTCAGGAAGTTCGGCCTCCCTCCCAGGAGGGAGCCGGACTGGAGCGGATGGGAGGAGCTCGTAAGGAGGATGGAGGAGGCGGAGAGGAGCGTGAGGATAGCCATGGTGGGGAAATATGTCGACAGTGGGGACTTCATATTTGCGGACTCCTACATTTCCGTGAACCACGCCTTGGAGCACGCAGGTGCCGTCCACGGTGTTAAGGTCCGGATAGATTGGATAGACGCCAAACAGTTCGAGGCGGACCCGAAGAGGGTATCCATGCTCGGGGAGTACGATGGGATATTGGTCCCCGGAGCCTTCGGGATCACGGGGGCCGAGGGTATGATACTCGCTGTCAGGTTCGCCAGGGAGAACGGAGTGCCCTACCTGGGCCTCTGTTACGGACTTCACCTGGCGGTCATAGAGTTCGCAAGGAGCGTGTGTGGCTTGGAAGGAGCGAACTCCACGGAGATGGACCCCGAGTGCAGGTACAAGGTCATAGACTTCCAGCCCCACCAGAGGGAGATAATGGAGAGGGGGGCCTACGGAGGAACCATGCGTTTAGGGGCCTACGCGGCCGTGCTCAGGGAGGGGACGAAGGTGCTGGAGCTCTACAGGAGGCTCGGGAGGCTCCACGAGGACAGGGATAGGATAGAGGAGCTCAGGAGGGACCCATCCCAGCGCTTCAGGCTCGGGGTGATACCGGAGGGGGCGCCCGTAGTCCTGGAGAGGCACAGGCACAGGTACGAGGTCTCCCCTGACTTCGTAGGGACGTTGGAGGACCACGGCATGATCTTCTCAGGTTACCACGAGACTTTGGAAGGGAACAGGCTTATGGAGTTCTTAGAGCTTCCCGACCACCCCTTCTTCGTCGCCACCCAGGCGCATCCGGAGTTCAAGTCGAGGCTCGAAAGGCCGGCTCCTCTGTTCTACGGGTTCGTAGGGGCAGCCCTCGAGAGGGGAAGATGAAGGTAAAGGTGGGGGACGTAACGCTCGGTGGAGGGGGACCCCTGGTCCTGATAGCAGGTCCCTGCGTGTTGGAGTCCGAGGAACTCGCCCTTAGGGTGGGGGAGGAGGTCAGGAGGGCCGCCGAGGATGTCGGTATGCCCTACATCTTCAAGTCCTCCTATGCCAAGATGAACAGGACCAGCATAAGATCTTATATAGGACCTGGACTTGAGGAGGGGCTGAGGATCTTGGAGAAGGTGAAAAGCGAGGTCGGGGTGCCGGTGCTTACGGACGTACACTCGCCCCCGGAGGCGGAGGCGGCGGCCGAGGTCGTGGACGCCGTCCAGATCCCGGCCTTCCTATGCAGGCAGACGGACCTGGCGTTGGCCTGCGGGAGGACGGGGAAGCCCGTGAACATAAAGAAGGGCCAGTTCATGGCGCCCGAGGACATGGGCCCTGCGGCGGAGAAGGTGGCCTCCACCGGCAACTCCCGGATAATGCTCACCGAGAGGGGGACATGCTTCGGGTACCATAACCTCGTGGTGGATATGAGGTCCCTGGTGATCATGGGGAAGTTCGGTTATCCTGTAGTGTTCGACGCCACCCACAGCGTCCAGCTTCCTGGAGCGGGGAAGGGGGCCTCCGGGGGACAGCCGGAGTTCGTAGCTCCGCTGGCCAGGGCGGCTGCGGCCGTGGGGGTGGACGCTATATTCTTGGAGACCCATCCGGAGCCCTCCGAGGCTCTCTCGGATGCGGCCTGCATGCTCCCCCTGAGGGAGCTTAGAGGGCTCCTGGAGGAGGTCGTGGAGATACACCTAAGCCTCGGGAAGTTCAGCGCTCGATTTACGGAAAGGAGAGGAGAATGGCGATAGAGAAGGTCGTGGTCCCGGTAGCTGGCTTAGGCACGAGGCTCCTTCCGGCCACCAAGTCCCAGCCCAAGGAGATGCTTCCCGTGGGGAGGAAGCCAGTGGTTCAGTACGTCGTCGAGGAGCTCGTCTCCCAAGGCCTCAAGAAGTTCCTCTTCATAACGGGGAAGAACAAACGATCCATAGAGGACCACTTCGACAAGGACCCCGAGCTCTTAGAGAGGCTCAGGGCTGAGGGAAGGGACGAGCTTTTGGACGAGATGGACTACGGGAGGGAGGGGGTGACCTTCTTCTACGTCCGCCAGAAGTTGAACCCGATGGGGGTGCCGGGAGGGCTGGGGGCCGCCGTCGCGACCGCCGAGGACTTCGTGGGGGAGGAGGACTTCGTTGTGGCCTTGGGGGACACGATAATAACCGGAGGGGACTACTCGGGGCTTATAAGGAGGATGATAGCATCCCATGTGCGCAACCGTCCGGCTGCCACGGTCGCCGTCGTAGAGGTCCCCGAAGACGAGGTGTCCAAGTACGGGGTGGTGAAGCCCAGAAAGAGGGCGGGAAGCGAGTTCGAGGCCGAGGACCTTGTGGAGAAGCCGCCTCCGGGGGAGGCACCGAGCAGGCTCGCGATAGCCGCGAGGTACGTCTTCTCACCCGTCATATTCGATGCCATACGGAGGACCGCGCCGGGGGTCGGCGGAGAGCTTCAGCTTACGGACGCGATAGCCAACCTCATAAAGATGGGGCACAAGGTGATGTGCGTTAAGCTCAAGCCGGACGAGCGCAGGTACGACATAGGGAATCCGGAGTCTTATTTTAAGGCCTTTGTGGACTTCGCGTTGGCCGACCAGCAGTACGGGTACATAGTTCGCCAGTACCTCCAGAGGAAGCTCAGGGAGGTATAGCCCCAGAAGGACTTAGGCTTTGGAGGTATATATGATAAAGGCCACGGCTCCGGGGAGGGCGGGCGTAATAGGGAACCCCACCGACATGTACGGGGGCACGGTCATATCCTGCTCCACCCAGGAGAGGGCCACGGTCACCGTGGAACCCTGGGACGAGCTGTTGGTGGAGGTCTCTGGGCAGAGGAAGGTGTTGAAGGGTAGGGAAGAGTTCGATATTACCGGGGATTACCTGGATGTGGTCAGGGCGGTGATAGATTTTTTGGGAATGTACGAAGAGAAGCTACACATAACCTGTACGAGCGGCATACCGTTCAGGGCGGGACTTTCGGGGTCGACCGCCGTGATAGTGGCCGTGCTCGCAGCGCTACTGGCGTGCAGGGGGGAAAGTCCCCACCCCTATAAGCTCGCTGAGATGGCGAGGCACGTGGAGCTGTACTACGTCAAGGTCGTGTGCGGGTACCAGGACGCATATATGTGCACGTTCGGAGGACTTAACTACATGGACTTCAGGGACAAGGAGTTCTACAAGGGAATAAGGGTGGAACCTTACGCCACGGTAGAGCCCCTGACGCCGTTCGTACCCGAACTTCCTGTAATACTGGCCCACACGGGAGTGGAGAGGATCTCCGGCTCCGTGCACAAGCCCATAAGGGAGAGGTGGCTCGAGGGGGACCCTGAGGTGGTGCAGGGGTACCTCAGGATGGCGCACCTGGCGAGGATGGGGAAGAAGGCCCTGCTCGAGGGGGACTGGGAGCTACTCGGGGAGCTTATGAACGAGAACCACGAGATCCAGAGGGCCTTAGGAGGTTCCGGGCCTGCTAACGAGAGGCTCATAGAGGCTGCTTTAGACGCAGGGGCCCTCGGGGCGAAGCTCGCTGGGGCCGGCCGTGGGGGCACGATAATAGCCCTGCATCCGGAGCCGGAAGAGCTTATCGAGCCCCTGAAGGAGGCCGGAGCCGATAGGATACTCTTCCCCAAGCCCTGTCCTGGGGTTCAGGTTCAGGAGGTGGAAGGAACCCTTTGGGAGGCATGATGATAAAGGCCATGCTCTTGGACATGGACGGGACCATAACGAAGCCGTATATAGACTGGAGGGGGTTAAGGGAGGAGATAGGTGCTCCCGAAGGTATACCACTTTTGGATTACATCTATGGCCTTCCAGGTAGCGAGAGGGGATAGGCCCTCAGGACCTTGGAGGAGAGGGAGGAGGAGGCAGCCCTCAACGCTCCCCTGGAGGAGGGGGCTGAAGAGCTCCTGAGGGAACTTAGGGCCATGGGCGTGCGCACGGCCCTGGTTACGAACAGCAACAGGAGGTGTGCGGAGATCGTGTTGGGGAGGCTGGGCGTCAGGCCGGACTTGGTCCTCAGTAGGGAGGACGGGAGGATAAAGCCGTCCCCCGACCTCGTGCGGAAGGCTGTGGAGGTCCTCGGGGTGAGTCCCGAGGAAGCGGTCATGGTGGGGAACGGTTCGTACGACCTGAAGGCCTCAGAGGCGGCCGGAGTGAGGTTCGTACTTTTGAGGCGTCCGGGATACGAGATAGAACACGAGCCTTCGGTGGGCTCGCTTTTGGAGGTTCTGGTCCTGCTCGGGAGGGAGCTATGCCGATATACGAGTACAGATGCTGTGACTGCGGCAGGAAGACGAGCTTCTTGGTCCTGAACCCCCAGAAGCCCACATCCCCTAAATGTCCCAAGTGTGGAAGCACGAATATGAGGAGGCTCTTCTCGAGGTTCTCTTCCCCACTTTCAGAGGAAAGACGTTTAGAGAAGCTCACAGATCCCTCGTTCTGGGGGGACCTGAACGAAAACGACCCCGCGAGCGTTGCGAGGTTCGTCAGAAGGATGGGTAAGGAACTGGGTGAGGAGCTCGGGGAGGACTTAGAGGAGATAGCGGAGGAGGCGGCAAGGGAGGCCGAGTCCGGATCCGGGGATGAAGTGGACGAGGTGCTGTGAACATTAAGAGCCGTGCCGGTCGTCGTGCCTCCCGACGGGGACGAGATATTGGATCAGCGCGACGAGGATATATGAAGGCTATAGTCTTGGAAGGGCCGGGGACGCTCAGGGTGGAGGAAAGGCCTGTCCCCGAGCCCGAGCGAGGGCAGGCCCTCGTCAGGGTCCTCGCAGGAGGGGTGTGCGGGACGGACCTAGCGTCGTACAGGGGAAGCAACCCCCTCGTGGTCTACCCCCTCATCCCCGGTCATGAGCTCTGTGGGGAGGTGGTCGAGGTGAGGGGGGATGGGCCACTTTCGCCGGGGGACAGGGTCGTGGTGGATCCCGTGAGGTCCTGCGGGAGGTGCAGGCCGTGCAGGCTCGGAAGGCCCAACTGCTGCGAGGACGCGCAGGTAATGGGGGTGCACAGGGACGGCGGATGGGCCGAGTACTTCGTGACAGATCTGGACAAGCTCTTCCCCGCCCCCCGGAACCTCCCTCCCGAGGAGGCGGCCCTTTGTGAGCCCTATGCTGTTGGGGCCCACGCGAACGAGAGGGGGGAGGTTGGTGAGGGGGAGGGCGTCGTGGTCGTCGGGGCGGGTACCGTGGGATTGGCCGCACTCCAGGTGGCTAAGGCACGGGGAGCGAGGGTGCTGAGCGTGGACCTGGTCCCGAGGAAGCTCGAACTTGCCCTGAGGATGGGGGCGGACGCTGTGGCCGATGGCCGTGGGGATGTGGCCGGGGCCGTGGAGAGGTTCATGGGAGGTGAGGGGCCGGACGTGGTGATAGAGGCGGTCGGAAGACCTGAAACCATGCGCATGGCCGTGGAGCTCGCAGCTCCTGCGGGGAGGGTGGTGGCCGTAGGAGTGGTGGGCGGGGAGATATGTTTCCCCGGGCCCACCTTCCATAAGAAGGAACTGGACTTCAGGGGGAGCCGCAACAGCCTCGGACAGTTTCCTGAGGTCGTAAGGTGGATGGAGGAGGGCAAGCTCTCCCCCGGGCTTATGATAACGCACAGGTTCCCCATTGAGGAGGCCGAGGAAGCTTTAAAGTTCATGGACGAGCATCCCGAGGAAGTTTCGAAGGTAGTGCTCCTTTAGCCCGAAGATGTGTCCATGAAGAGGACGAAGTTCTACATAGAGACCTTCGGATGCGAGATGAACAAGTTGGACTCCGAGGTCCTGGGGGGGATCTTAGAGGGGGAGGGGTTCTCCCCGGCTGCCTCCCCCGAGGATGCGGACGTGATCCTGGTCAACACATGCTCGGTGAGGGAGCATGCCGAGAGGAGGGCCCTGGCCTGGCTGGGGCGCTTCCTGGGCCTGAAGTCCGAAAGGCCCGGGATAGTCCTAGGCGTCGTGGGATGCATGGCCCAGAGGATGAAGGAGGAGCTTTTAGCACGCCTTCCAGGGATCGACCTCGTCGCCGGGCCCGACAACTACAGGAAGGTCCCGGAGGCCTTAAAGCATGAAAATTTCCCCGCTGTGTTGGTCGAGCAGGACGAGGAACTTTACGAGGGGGTGGAGCCTCGTAGGAAGGGGGGGGTGAGGGCATGGGTGGCTATCATGAGGGGGTGCAATAACTTCTGCTCCTACTGCATAGTTCCTTACGTCAGAGGGAGGGAGAGGAGCCGCCCCCACAGGTCGGTCCTCAGGGAGGTCGAGGAGCTAGCCGAGGAAGGGTACAAGGATGTGACATTACTGGGGCAGAACGTCGACTCCTACTGCGATGGAGAAGTTGACTTCGCGGGGTTGTTGAGGTTGGTGGACCGGGTAGGCGTCCCGAGGGTGCGGTTCCTCACGTCCCATCCCAAGGACCTCTCGAAGGAGGTGCTCAGGGCGATATCCGAACTTCCCTCCCTCTGCGAACACCTCCACCTTCCGATACAGTCGGGTTCCGACAGGGTGCTCAAACTTATGTGCAGGGGGTACACGGTCGAAAGGTACATAAGGATCGTGGAGGAGGCCCGGAGGCTCATACCCGGCATAAGCATAACCACGGACATCCTTGTGGGCTTCCCCGGTGAGACCGAGGAGGACTTCCGAAGGACCTTGGATGTGATGCGGATCGTCCAGTTCGACGACGCCTACATGTACCGTTACTCCCAGAGGCCAGGGACCTTGGCAGCGAGGTTTCCGGACGACGTCCCTGAGGAGGAGAAGCTTAGGAGGCTCGACGAGGTCATCCGCCTACAGAGGGAGATAACGAGGAAGAAGAACGAAAGGCTCCTCGGCTCCGAGGTGGAGGTGTTGTTG
>DTYS01000238.1 GCA_012961755.1 Candidatus Latescibacterota bacterium | reverse complement strand
CTTGTTCGCCTCCAGGGCACTCTGGCCGAACATCTGGATGCCGACGACTATCGCTATCCCTACGATGATGACGCCCAGCACGATGAGCAGGAGCTGCTGAGTACCCATAGTTCATCCCTCCTTATGCATAAGGTTTTGGCCATTAAGGTCCCCTGACTGTCCCTTTCTCACCTCCTTTCCGTCTAATATAACTTCCTCCTCTAATATAACTTCCTCCTTAAAAAAAGTCAATAGACTCGTAAGTTTCCGTGATATATGTCACATAGGAGCCTGGAGTTCACAGGCATCTAAAAGCTCCGGCACGTACCTCTCCCAGCCCATAGCCATTATGTGAACCCCCTGGCACAAGGGCCTGAGCTCCTTTATCAGTCCGGCCATAAGTTCTATGCTCTTCTTGGGCCTGTCCTTGCGGGATACCTCGGATAAGGGCTTCACTATGGAGTCGGGAACGAAGACCCCCGGAACGTTCTCGTTCATGTAGCGTGCCATGGCAGGGGACTTTATTAGCACTATTCCGGCCAGGACCGGAACTTCGAACTTGGAGGCCTGGTTCATGAAATTCTCGAAGACCTTGGGATCGTATACCGCCTGGGTCTGGAAGAACTTGGCCCCCGCCTCTATCTTCTTCTCCATCTTTATAAGTTGGGGTTCGAGGGGATCGGCCCCTGGGGTGACCGTGGCCCCAGGGAAGAGGTCGGAGGGCTTTCCGTCCAGCTCCTCACCTGCTAGGTCCTTCCCCTCCATAAGGGACCTTATGGCCATAAGGAGGCTTACGGAGTCCAGGTCGAACACTGGCTTGCTTCCGGGATGGTCGCCGAGGGCCGGATGGTCCCCCGTGAGGGCGAGGACGTTGCGTATCCCGAGGACGTAAGCGCTCAGGATGTCGGACTGGAGGGCCAACCTGTTCCTGTCCCTGCACGTTACCTGGAATATAGGCTCGTACCCCTCCTGGAGTAGCCTCACACACACCCCCAGGGATCCCAGCCGCATAACAGAACTTTGGTTGTCGGTCACGTTGACCGCCACGACACGACCCCTGAGGTAGGAGGCCTCCTTTAAGGTAGCCTCTACGTTGATCCCCTTGGGAGGGCCTATCTCCCCGGTTACGACGAACTCCCCGCGTTCTAAACTCTTCTGCAATCTGCTCATTTTCCCTCCTTAAATCTATTCCGTCCCAGTAGGACGTGAAGCCTCGTATATTTCCCCCTTCTCCAGGGCCCACCTCGTGGTCCTACGTTGGGACCCCGGGACCTCCCTCTTTCTGAAGTCCCGCAGCGGAGGGATCTTCTTGAGGTTATCTAACTTTCCTAACTCCTTCAGCCTCTGGTATATGAGGTACCATCCGCAGTCCCTCTCGGGATCCACCTCGCACCTTCCGTCGTGCTGGCCTCCGCAGGTTCCGTTAAGTAGTCCCTTGGAACACATAGTGATGGGACATATACCTCCCGTGAGGTCCAGGATGCAATCCCCGCAGCCGGCACACCTTTCCTCGGAGGGCCAGAGTCCCTGCATCCCTCCGCTGGAGAAGGTATCGTTCGCCGGGAAGACCGGAAGGTCCACCATCTTGGCCACGGCCTGGACCCCTATACCGCATGAGACCACGAGGACTCCCTGACTTCGCCTGAGCTGAGGAAGGTAGTACCAAAGCTGTGAACCTACGAGGGCCTTGTTGCAGAGGAAATCTATCTGCGCCCTTCCCATGATCTCCTTGCCGGCCTTGGAGAGGGCGTCCGCAAGTTCCGCGATCCTCTCCTCCCCACCGCTCTTGCACCCCACCGGACATCCGCCGCAGGCCAAGATAAACACCCTGTCGACTCCGGATAAGGAATCCACCAACTCTTCCGTGGGCTTAGGTTCGGAGACTATCATGTTCCCTCCCTGCTAGGTGTCCCTGCGACCTCTACTACGACCCGGACGACCTCCTGGAGCTTCTCCCTCAACGTCCGGGAGAGCCCTATACCGGGTCCTACATGTTCCGGCTCCACCCCTACAAGGACGACATCCTCGGGGATGCGATATATTAGCCTTCCGATCTCCAACATCTCAGCGACCCCGATATCGTGCAGGGAGAACCTTCCCCTTCTGTCCTTAAGATCGTCCGATCCGAGCACGTAGACCGTCCCCGGGGGGCTATCCCCGGACATGGCGTCCACTATGACGAGCCTGTCCGCTCCCTCTACTTCCTCGAGGACGTCCAGGAGGGCCGTCCCTCCGTCCAAAGCTAGGACCCCGTCGGGAAGTCCTGCCTTCCTGAGTTCCTCCGTCACCCATATTCCCATCCCATCGTCCCCCATCAGCAGGTTCCCGACCCCTACGACGACCACCTTAGGGGACCCTAACCTTCCCATGTCTCCTTCCCCTCGCATCCAGGATGTGCACTGAGCACGCCAGGCAGGGGTCGAAGGAACGGACTATCCTTCCAAGTTCGTAAGGGTTCTCCAAGTCCCTGATCTTCGCCCCTTCCAACGCCTGCTCCATGGGACCCGGCTGTTCCCTGTCGTCCCTGGGAGATGCGTTCCATGTCGTCGGGACCACGAGCTGGTAGTGGGCTATCTTACCACCTTCTATCCTTATCCAGTGCCCAAGGGCACCCCTCGGGGCCTCAGTTATGCCCATGCCCTCGGCCTCCTCAGGAAGTTCGTGGGGAACACAGACGGGCTCCCCGGGCTTGAGCTGGAGCACCCAGTCGGCCATAGCGTCGGCTACAAGCTTCGCGTCCAGGGCCCTGGCTATGTGTCTACCGAGAGCCGAGTTCATCTTCTCAAGACCCAGGCCGAGCCTCCCCAGGGTTTCGTCCAGGAGCTTCCTTACAGGTTCCCTTCCCGCCATATAGGAGACCAGGATCCTTGCCAGTGGCCCCACTTCGTAGACCTTGCCCCCGTACCTGGGGGCCTTTATCCAACTGTATCCTCCCTCCTTCCCGGGGGAGGGCTCGGTCCTGCCCCGCGAGGGATGTAGAGGACCGTTTCCCTCGTACCATGAATGCCGGACGCTTTCGGCGATCTGGGAGGTATCCAGTTCCTTGAGGTCCCTCATCCCCTCAAGTGCCCCTTGGGCGTAGAACCTCTCCCTCCTTGCGTAGTCCGGTTCACTTCCATCCAAGTCGAAGGCACCGTAGGACAGGAAATTTCCGGGCCCCGCGCCCATCTCAAGATAGTCCGGGTAGGCCTCGGCCAGGGCGAGGACGTCGGGTATGTACACAGCATCTATGAAATCCCTTATCCTATTGAGCCTCCATAAAAACCCCGCCATCTTATCCACGGAGGGGTTCTCGGTCGCCCCTCCCGGGACTACGGCGGCGTTGTGGGGCATCTTGCCCCCAAACATAGCGGCCATCTCGTGGGCCAGCCTCCTCATCTCCAGGGCCCTCACATAGTCCCCCACGAGCTTCCTGTCCGTCTCCTTGGGGAACCTGTAATCTCCTTCGTACCTGGGCACGAATGGCTCCAAAGTCCCCCTGGACAGGAACTCCCTCACAGAGCGCATCTCGGGGTCCTCCCCCTCGTAATCGGCGAGGACAGTGACGTCCACGTAGTCCAAAGCGGCCAGGTGGAAGAAGTGTAGTATGTGGGACTGGAGGTAGTTGGACCCCAGGATGAGGTTCCTAATTATCCTTCCGTTGTCGGGGATCCTGTCGGCTATCCCAAAAGCGCTGTCCAAGTTCAGCGCGGACGCCACAGCATGGGAGGCCGGGCATACCCCGCAGACCCTCTGGGTTATCCTCTGGGCGTCCCTCGGGTCCCTGCCCCTGAGGATGAGCTCAAATCCTCGGAAGAGTGCCCCCGAGCTTTTGGCCTCCCTGACCACGCCGTCCTCGACCGTGACCTCTATCTTCTGATGACCTTCTATCCGTGTCACCGGGTCTATCGTTATGGTCCTTAAGGACATCTTCACCTCCTCAGCGTGTCCTTATCCTGAACCTTTCGAGCCTATCTTCGTCTATCTTCTCGAATACGGGCTGGAACCTGTCCGGGAAGGAGGGCTCTACGCAACCTATGCAGGGGGAACCCACGCCCACGCACCAGTTCGTTCCATTGTTCCATAGCCTCAAAGGACAATCCGCATAGGTTACAGGTCCCTTACAGCCCAGCTCGTAGAGGCATCCGGGCTCGCCGGGGTGCCTTGCGAACTGGCCGGAATCGAAATATGCCCTTCTGGGACAGTTGTCGTGTACGAGCTTCCCGTAGAAGGCCTTGGGCCTTAAGGCAGGGTCGAGGTCTTCGGGGCCGGGGAGGCCGTCCAAAAGTACCATAGCTAAGGTCCCCACCAGCCAGTCCGGATGTGGGGGACAGCCGGGAAGGTTTATAAGGGGCCTGGATATGCCGTTAGCTTCCAAGATCTCCCGCACGGACCTCGCACCCGTAGGGTTCGGCTCCCCCGAAGGTATCCCCCCGAAGGACGCGCAGGTCCCGACAGCTATCACAGCTAAGGCGTTCCTGGCAAGTTCGACGGTCATCTCCTCCATGGTGAAGTGTTCGCCCTCGAGTTCCCCCACTGCACAGAAAGGTCCCTCGGGTACGGCACCTTCTACAAGTAGCAGGTACTCCCCTGGAAGCTCGGACGCCGTCTCCTTCAGGACCTTTACAACGGGCTCCCCCTGCCCTGCCATTATGGTCGCATGGAACCTGAGGTTCACGTGCTTACCGGGGACCACGGGGTCTACGAGCACGTTCTTTATGTTCGGGCTTACGGAATTCAGGAGCGAGACCGAACAGCCCGAACAGCTCGCGCCCGCAAGCCACACGGCCGGAAGTTCCACTACCTTGGACACCTTACCCCTCCTTTCTCTATATCCTCCGGGCCAACCATCGGACGGCCTGCACCCAAAAATTTTCGTAGTGTTCCCATCTGTAGAACCCAGCGCCCCAGTGTGGAGCTATGTCGGATGCGAAGGCCATGGTCCTCCCCTTCCCGTACTCCCAGGTGGCTATGAAGGGGTCGCCGGTCTCCTCCACGACCGCCAGAAGTTCCGCACCATCTTTGAGCTTCAGCCTATTGTATCCTGTGAACATGGGACAAGTATCCCAAGGTATCCCCTTAAGTAGGGGATGTTCAGGCTGAAGCACCTTCACATGAACCCCCTCCGGGGCCTCCACCCTGTCGTCGTTTATCTCCAAACATTCCACGGGGAGGGCCTCCTCCACGGGGGTGCCTTTGTACCCTCCTATGCCCCTTCTCCCCGTGAACGAGGACCATCCACCTATCATGACGAGCCCGCCGCCGTTTTCGGTGAAGGTCTTTATGGTCTTGAGCCTGTTGGCCCCCAAGGGTACCTGGAAGAACCTCTCGAAGGGATACAGCAGCAGGACCTCGGACTCTATGTCGCTGAGGATGACGACGTCGTACTGCAATAGTTCCTCGGAGGTCTCCGGGAACCTTTCGTAAGCCTCCCAGTTAGGCATATGGGTTACCTCCATATCCGGCTGAGAGTTGAAGGCGTCCAAGACGGGCTGGCACCAGATACTTACCTTAAACCCCTTGGTCTCAACGTTGAAGGGCGAAGCGACGAGCTGTGGCCCTATGGAGGCCGCCGAGTCCCCCGCATAAAGGATGCGGATCTTTTCCCTCATATCCCCTCCTCGGACTAAGACTGTGAGATTACCATGCTCCCGGTGACATCCTCCTCCAAGCTTGAATAAGCTCACTTCTGTATCCATCCCCTGGTCAACCCGTACTTCTCCAGGAGCTCCACCGCCTCCTTGTACTCCTCCTCAGTTATCCTCCGGTCCAGTGGGGGCATATCTACGGCCTTGTAGGCCGGGAAGTACTGGCGCATGAGGCTCACATAGGTATCCCTGGAGACCTCCTCGGCCAGGAACTTCAGGACCTCCTCCGTCCCCGCTATCCCCTCCGGGAGCACCAGATGTCTGACCAGGAGGCCCTTCACTGCTATCCCTTTGTCGTCCATCACGAGGTCCCCGACCTGCCTATGCATTTCCTTTATGGCTTCCTTGTTCACCTGGGGGTAGTTCGGCACCCCGGAGTACTTCAGGCCCATCTCTGGGTCTGAGTACTTCATGTCCGGCATGTAGATGTCAACTATCCCTTCCAAAAGATGCAATACCTCGAGGGAGTCGTACCCTCCGGTGTTGTATACCAAGGGTATCTCGAGGCCCCTTTCGTATGCGATGCGCAGTGCGTCCATTATCTGGGGCACGAGGTGGGTGGGGGTGACGAAGTTGATGTTGTGTGCCCCTTTGTCCTGGAGATTGAGCATCATGTCCGCCAAGGTCCTGACCGAGACCTCCCTCCCGTGCCTGAGCTGGCTTATGGGATAATTTTGACAGAATACGCACCTTAGGTTGCACGATGTAAAGAATATGGTCCCTGAGCCCCTGTACCCGGATATCGGGGGCTCCTCCCCGAAGTGGAGGTTGAAGCTGGAGACCACTGGGTTCCTGCCAAGGACGCATGCCCCCGTCTCCTCCCTTATGCGGTTGATGCCGCACCTTCGGGGACAGATCCTGCAGGACTCTAACATCCTATACGCATCGTCTATCCGCTCCTCCAAGAGGGATAGCTTCCCGGACGGCTTCGTCATGCCCGACTCGGATAGATCGTCACCTCCAGAGGGCCTTTATCTTGGCCCATGTGGAGGTCCTCACATCGGTAGGGCCGAAGGCCCTCTTGTCCACAAGGACGATGGTGGATAGGTGAGATACCTCCCCCGTGAGCTCGGTCACTACATCGCCGTCGTAGCTCGGGATAACGGCGATCCCCTCCCTCACGAACCCTCCGCCCTCTGCGAAGGCTAAGGTTATCATGTCCCTAGAAAGGCCTATGGGCTCCAAGAAGGTGGCTTCGAACTCCGGGCTGAGGTCAAAATATAACACCAGCCCGTCGGACCTGTTGAAGGTGAAATATGTCCCCGGAGGGTTGAGGAGTGTGAGGCCCTCCGTCCCCGTGCCTTGGATTATCCCATCGTACACATCGAACCTTATCTGCAGGGCCACGGGATACCCGAACATCTCGCTCCTTCCCGGCGAGAACGTGATGACGATGGTTATGTCCCTGTCTATGGCCCCCTCCCTGATCGTTACGCTCGAACTTCCGAGCGCCTGCCAGTAACTTGAGAACGCCCGGTAGGCTGGAGGAACCTTCACGTCCTGCCAACTGAACGTCTCCCCTTCGTTCATCACACAATGATCCAGCGGGATAGGAGGTAACCCCGTGACCCCAGGGTCCACCCTCCACACGAACCTCACAGAATGTGCCGTGGAACTTCCTGAAAGGAGCATAACGGCCAAACAGGCCCGAAAGAGCGTTGTCCTCCTCATCTCGCACCTCCTCGGTTAAAGAGAGAAGGCCTTCGTGCTTTCGCTCAATATCCTGTAGTACCTTTCCCTTTCCTCCCTGGCCGGAGCCTTAGGGGGTATGTCCAACACCTCGACCTCTATCGTGCGGTCCACCAGGTCGAGCAGGACCCTCTGCCCCGGCCGCACGGACGTGGAAGGCTTAGCCTTCCTCCCGTCCACGAAAACCATGCCCCTTTCACAGGCCTCTTGAGCCCATGTCCTCCGCTTAAGTATGCCGCACCGTTTCAAGAAGAGGTCCAGTCGAAGCTCACATCTCTCGCCAGCCACCTTCATCCCCTTCACCGTAGAGGCTTTGAAATGTGACCATCCCAGCGCACCTCTACATATAACTTCTTTTTCTCTTCGGAGATGAGGTCCCCAAATTCCCTCTGAAGCTTGCGTTCGAAGGCCCATTCCTTTATGATGTCCCAGTCCCTCTCCAGGTCGGGGACGCCCCCTGGCCTCCTGTCGTACAGCTTAACGAGGTAACATCCGGCCAAGCCTTCAAAGGGGCGACTTATCTGGCCGGGCTTGAGGACGGATATCGCATCCGTTATGACTTTGGGAAGTTGTTCTACAGGCCTCCAGCCCGATCTCCTCCCGGATGGATCTTCGGAGTACCTCTCCACCAGTTCCTCGAAGTCCTCCCCGGAAAGGGCCCTATACCTCAAGGAGTCCAAGATGGCTAATGCCCTCGCCGTGTCCTCCGATGAGGAGGAAAGTCTGAGCAGGATGTGTCGGACGTGGACCCGATCTTTCTTTCTATCCTCCACCAATATAACGTGGTATCCCAACGGAGTGCGAACAGTATCGGCCTCCCCAGGTTCCAGGGAGAAAGCTACCCTTTCAAATTTCGGCCACTTGGTAGTTCCTATCTCTAAATATCCCAAATCTCCCCCACGTCTCCGGGAGCCGGGGTCCTCGGAGTAAGCCTCGGCCAAGGCGGCGAAATTAGCCCCATTCCGGACCTGCCTCAACAGGCGGACGGCCTTACTGCGGACTTCGTTCAACCTCCTCTCGCCCACCTTGGGCCTTATCAGGATGTAAGCTATGTCGGCCCTTTCGGGAAGGATAGGAAGGCTGTCCCTGTAAGCCCGGTAGAACTCCCTCACCTCGTCGTCCGATACACGAACTTTCCTCGCAAGCTTAGCCATAAATTTCTGTTTCAATAGGTAGTCCCTCACCTCCTTTCTGAACCTTTTCTTCAGCTCCCTTTCCGTGAGCCCCTCCTTACGAAGGAGTTCCTCGTAAGCTTGCCGCGAGCCCACCTCCCTTCGGATCCTCGAGAGCTGCTCGTCCAAGGCCCTGTCCACTTCCTCCGGAGTTACCTCTAGAGTGGAGTCCTTCTGAGCCTTGACCAGAATTATCCGATCGGCTATCATATCGTCCAATATTCTCTTCTCCAAGGCCCTGAACGTAGAGTCGTCCACCGCGTACTTCCCCTTCTGGAACAGCTCCAGTTGGGCACGCTGTTTCACCTCGGAGAGGAGGATTATCTCCTGGTCTACTACAGCCACGATTCGGTCCAAAAGCTCCTCTTCACCCGAGACCTCCGCTGCCCACAGAAGTACTACCAAAATCCACATATATCCTCCGGACTTGCCTTCACATCTTCCAAGACCAGCCTTACCGCCTCCCTCCCCCTCCAGTTATGCTCCTCTAGGCCGAAGGCCACATCCACCAGATTTCCCCGTCCCGGGGTCCACCCCAGCTCCTCGAACCCCCATCCCACAGCCTCCATCAAATATCCTCCCTTCTCCAGGTGGAGGCTCAGGTGCCTTCCGTTCCCGATCCTCCTCGTATCCACCACGCGACATCCGAGCATGGCGAAGACCGGATGGGGATATCCATGTCCGAAGGGCTTCAGAGCGTTCAAGATCTTCACGGTGTCGAGGTTTACCTCCTCGGGCTCGAGCAGACAGTCCACCTCCAAAGTGGGCTTTAAGTCCTCCTCGGTGAGTATCTCCCGGGCAGCTGAAATCAGCCCCTCCCTTAAGGGTTCGAAAGCTTCCTCCTGAAGGGAGAAGCCCGCGGCGAGCTCATGTCCGCCGAAGGTAAGAAGATGTCGGGAGAGTCCGGCTAAGACGTCGGTTATGGGGAAACCTCGTATGCTCCTGGCCGAGCCGGTGAGCACTCCCACCTCTGGAGCTTTCGTCAGAACCAGGGCAGGACGGTGGTACCTCTGGACGAGCTTTTGGGCTATTAGTCCCACTACACCTACGTGCCAGTTCTCCCCAACCAGTACCAAGATGCGCTCCCGGAGCATTTCCCCCCTTTCTATGGCCTCCTCGGCCTCGGCCAGGCCCCTCTCCACCATACGCTGGCGGGCTTCGTTGAGCCGGTTCAGCTCCCTGGCCAAGCACATGGCCTCGTTTAAGTCTCTGGATATCAAAAGCTTGAGGGCCATATCTGGAGCGTGGATCCTTCCGGCGGCGTTCAATCTGGGCCCCAGGTGAAAGCCCACGGTGGTGACGGTGATCGTCCTGTTCAGATTCCCGCTCACCTCCAGGAGCTTCCTCAATCCCGGCCTTCGGGAGTTCGCTATCGCTTTCAGTCCCCTCTTCACCATCCACCAGTTCTCGTTCGTAAGGGGTGCCATGTCCGCGACCGTCCCTAAGGCCACCAGGTCCAGGGGGGGCTCGGTGGACATCCCCAGAGCCTCGGAAAGGGCCAGGGTCAACTTGTACACAACCCCAACCCCGGAGAGACCCTTGAAAGGATATCCGTCGTCGCTCCTGTTCGGGTCCACGACGGCCTCCGCCGGGGGAAGGGGTCCCTCCTGGAGGTGATGGTCCGTGATTACAAGGTCCACTCCAAGGCTTCGGGCCCGGAGGGCCGCCTCAGAGGAGGAGATCCCGTTGTCCACGGTTATTATCAGTTCCGCTCCCATCCTTCTGGCCTGCTCCACCCCGCTGGGCCTTATACCGTAACCGTCCGACACTCTGTGCGGAAGGATGTAGCATACGTCCGCTCCTACCTTCCTCAGAAATTCTAAAAGCAGGGCGGTCCCGGCTATACCATCGGCATCGTAGTCCCCAAATATCGCCATCCGCCTCCCCCTTTTCACCGCATCCAAAATTTTGGAGACCGCCTTATCCATGTCCTTCATCTGGAAGGGCGAGTATGACCTTCCCCTCCACCACTGCCTGAACTCCTCCCTGTCTATCCCCCGGTTCCGCAGGAGCACGTCCACAAGCTCCCCTTTCCTTGCGGGGTCTTTGATATGCCACCTCTCGTAGAGCATCCCAAGGTCAATATATAAACCTTCCCCTCCCGTGTCAAGAAAAAGGAAGGGCGGGGGGCTCCCCCGCCCTCTCAAGGGATCAGCCGGGAACCTTGGGCAAGCTCTTGAGGGCTTCCTCTATCTTCTCCTTCGGCAGCTCGTAGTCCTCGAGCTTACCTGTAAGGTATGCATCGTAAGCCGCCAGGTCGAAGTGGCCGTGCCCGCTCAGGGCCAGAAGTATCACCTTAGGCTCACCCGAGTCCCTGCACTTCAATGCCTCCTCTATAGCGATCCTTACGGCATGCGCGGGTTCGGGGGCTGGGACGAATCCCTCCGCCCTTGCGAACCTTATCGCGGCCTCGAACACCTGGGTCTGGTGCCTGGCCACGGCTTCGACCTTCCCGAGGTTATAAAGGTGACATATTATGGGTGCCATCCCATGGTACCTGAGGCCCCCTGCGTGGATGGGGGGTGGGACGAAGTTGTGGCCCAAGGTGTACATCTTAAGGAGGGGTGTAAGCCCCGCCTCGTCCCCATAATCGTAAGCGTAGGGGCCCTTGGTGAGGGTCGGACAGGCCTCAGGTTCCACACATACAACCCTCAGGTCCTCCTTCTTACCCTCGAGCTTGTCCTTTATGAAGGGGAGGAAGAGTCCAGCGAAGTTGGACCCACCTCCTATGCATCCGACTATGATATCGGGATAATCGCCGGCCATCTCCATCTGTTTCTTGGCTTCCAGACCCACGATCGTCTGGTGGAGCAGGACGTGGTTGAGCACGCTCCCCAAGGAGTAGTTCGTATCGTCGTGGGTTGCGGCATCCTCCACAGCCTCGCTTATAGCTATACCTAAGCTTCCGGGACAATCGGGGTCCTCCTGAAGCACCTTCCTCCCAGCCTCGGTGTCCTCGCTCGGGCTGGACACGACCTTCGCACCCCAAGTTTCCATCAGGACCCTCCTATAGGGTTTCTGATGGTAGCTGACCTTCACCATGTATACCTTGCACTCCAGCCCGAACAGGTTGCACCCGAAGGCAAGAGCGCTTCCCCATTGACCTGCTCCGGTCTCGGTTGTAAGTCTTTTGACTCCTTCCTTCTTGTTGTAACAGGCCTGCGCCACAGCCGTGTTGGGCTTGTG
>DTYS01000237.1 GCA_012961755.1 Candidatus Latescibacterota bacterium | reverse complement strand
TCTTGAGTTTCAAAGTTTAATATAATATATATTACTTTATTATGCAAGGGGGAAATCGCTCGAGGGGTTGACAGCTGGCGTCCAAGTACGTACCTTTAAGCTGCGGAGGGCTAGACCTAATCGGCAAGGCAGCGGCCTTGAAAGCCGCCGGGCGAAAGCCCTTGGGGGTTCGAATCCCCCGCCCTCCGCCAAATTTTAGGAGCTGGTAGGTGAGCATCCTCGGTCGTTACATCCTCGGGGTTTTTTCCAAGTTCCTCTCCTGGTCCCTTCTGGCCTTCCTCCTCCTCTTCGTACTCGTAGATCTGGTGGAGAACATAGACCGCTTCGTAGATAGACGTGTACCCCCCACAGAGGTCGGGCTTTATTATATTTATTACCTTCCCTACATCCTGGTCCTCGTCCTTCCCGTGGGGATGCTCCTGTCGGCCCTATTTTCCGTGGGACAGCTCTCCCGAAGCGGGGAACTCGTGGCTATAAGGGCCTCGGGGCTGGGGCTTAGGAGGGCGTTCCTTCCTCTGTTGGCCTTCGCCTTCCTTGCGAGCATCTTCGCTATGGCGCTCGGAGAGATGGTCGTCCCGGAGGCGAACGATAGGAGGATGCACCTCAGGGCGTACAGGAAGGACCGTCCGGTGAGGGGGAGGGACATCTTCCTACAGGAGGGGGAGGGGACGGTGGTCTTCGCGAGGAGGTACGAAGCGAAGGACGAGGAAGCCCGAGATGTCTCGGTCCAGCAGTACAGGGGAGACCATCTGTACAGGCGCATAGATGCGAAGCGGATGGTCTGGAAGGATGGAAGGTGGGTGCTATACGAGGGCTGGGATAGGACCTTCAGGGACGAGGAGGAGGTGCTCAGGAAGTTCGAAGTCATGGATGCTCCCATCCGTTCCCTCCTTCCCGAGGACTTTGCGAGGGGTAGGGAGCATCCCGAGAGGATGGGGTTCTGGGAGTTGAGGAGGTACATAGAGAGGCTGAGACGCATAGGGAGGCCCAGCAGGAGGTGGGAGGTTGACCTTCACCTCAAGATCTCCTTCCCGTTCGCCAACCTCATCCTCGTGCTGTTGGGGCTCCCGCTGGGTGTGGGAAGGAGGGGGACCGGGAAGGTGGTGGGCTTCGGGTTGAGCCTTCTGGTATCCTTTTTATATTACAGCGCGGTCCGAGCCGGACAGGTCATGGGGAGGGAGGAGGTGCTTCCACCCACCCTGGCGGCTTGGCTCGGGAACATCGTCTTCGGAGGGGTCGGAGCCTGGCTTTTCTTCCACATGGAATAGGAGGGAAAGATGAAGCGTTCGGAGATCAACCGTCTGATGCGGGAGGCCGTGGAGTTCTTCGGGGAGCAGGGCTTCCACCTTCCCCCGTTTGCCTTCTGGAGTCCGGAGGAATGGAGGAAGAAGGGGCACGAGGCGGACGAGATAAGGGACAACAGGCTGGGATGGGACATAACCGACTTCGGTTCGGGAGATTTCCGGAGGGTAGGGCTCCTCCTGTTCACCCTACGCAATGGAAACATCTACGACCCCCGCTACCGGAAGCCTTATGCGGAGAAGGTACTGATGGTAGGACCGGGACAGGTCACGCCGTGGCATTACCATAAGAGCAAGGTTGAGGACATAATAGTGAGAGGAGGAGGTAGGCTCGTTATGGAGCTTGCGCTCAAGGCTCCGGACGGGGGGCTTTCGGAAGAGCACCTGAAGGTTTCCGTAGACGGCGTCTTGAGGGAGCTTCCGCCGAAGGGGAGGGTAGTCCTGGAACCCGGCGAGAGCATAACCGTGGAGCAGGAGGTGTACCATACCTTCTACGGTGAGGAGGGAGGGGGGAAGGTCTTAATCGGCGAGGTCTCCTCGGTGAACGACGACGCCACGGACAACTTCTTCTTAAAGCCTGTGGGGAGGTTCCCGGTGATAGAGGAGGACGAGCCTCCACTTTACCTGCTCTGCACGGAATATCCCCCTGCCTCGTAAGGAGGGGAGCTATGATAAGGATGGCCCTGATAGGCTGTGGGTCCGTAAGCAGGGACCACTTGACCTCACTCCGGACGCTCAGGGACAGGTTCAGGCTGGAGTGGGCCGTGGACGTGAACGAGGAGGCAGCCAGGAGGGTGGCCGATGAATGGGGGTGCAGGTGGGCCACGGACTACAGGAGGGCCCTGGACGACCCCGAGGTCGACGCGGTGGACATAGCCACACCCCACCACCTCCACGCCGAAATGGCCGTGACGTCCGCCGAGGCGGGCAAGCACATATTCTTGGAGAAACCTATGGCCACGACCTTGGAGGATGCGGACCGCATAATAGGGGCGGCCGAGAGGGCAGGGGTGGTGCTCATGGTGGGATACGTCTTCAGGTATAGGCCCGCCTTCAGGATGCTGCACGACATTGTGGAGGAGGGGAGGTACGGGAGGCCCTTCTTAGCACACGGGCTTATGGAGGTCTACGGCCCCCACTTCCTGGCGCCCTGGATGAAGAGGAAGGACCAGCTGGGCGGAGGTGCACTGTTCTCGGCAGGCGGACACCTACTCGACCTCATGATATGGAACTTCGGGGAGGTGAAGAGAGCCTTCTCATTAGGGGAAAATAAGATGTTGAATATGGAGGGGGAGGACACCGCGGTCGCAGGATTCTTGTTTGAGGGTGGGGGCTTGGGGAACATAATAGAGACCTGGGCCGTGAAGCATAATAGGTACGTGGGACTTTTGGAGGTTTACTGCGAGGAGGCGGTGCTCAGGGCGTCCTTAGGAGGATGGCCCCCGGACGTCCGCACGAGGCTCGTGGTGTACGGGGAGAAGGAGGAGGTGTTGATCGACCGTCCGGGAGGGTGGGAGTTCGACGGGGAGTTCCTCCACTTCGCGGAATGTATAGAAGAGGGCAAGGTGCCGTTGACCGACGGAAGGGAGGCGAGGAAGTCCCTGGAGGGGATATTGATGGCTTATAGAACCGAGGAGCTCATAAGATGAGAAGGTTCCCCTCAGTGCTTTTGGCCGCCGTCGTGCTCGGGGTCCTCGGCATGTTGCTGAGGAACTTAAGCTTGATGAGGTCCCTAAGGTTCTTAGCTTACCTGCTGAGGGATGCCAGATATGTAGTTGGTACTGCCGCACTTATGATAAGGTTGGCGGCAGCGTTCCTGCGGGAAAGATAAGCCGAGGGAGGCCATATGACGGAGAGGGAGCGCTACCTCAGGACCATGCGCTTTGAAGATGTGGACCACCCCCCTTTCTGGATGGACTGGATAGCTTCTACCACCTTGGAAAGATGGCACAGGGAGGGGTTTCCGGAGGATGTGCACATAGAGGACTACTTTGGCTTCGAGAGGATGGAGCACGTCCCCGTAAATCTCGGCCTTGTGCCTCCTTTTAAGGTGGAGACCTTGGAGGAGACGGACAAGTACAAGGTCTTCCGGGATTCCGACGGTTCTGTGAGGAAGCAGTTCAAGGACTACTCAGGGTTCGGGATGCCGCAGTGGCTTGAATATCCCATCGAAGACAGGGATGACTGGGAGAGGTTCAAGGAGAGGCTGAACCCGGAGTCCCCCTGCAGGTATCCTCCTGAGAGGAAATGGGAGGAGATGAAGTTCCTGTGGAGCAGGAGGGACTACCCGCTCGCCGTCCCAGCGGGGAGCTTCTACGGGTGGGTCAGGAACTGGGTTGGGATGGAAAATTTAGCTTACCTGTTCTACGACGACCCGGACCTTGTACATGAGATGATGGACTACATAACGGATTTCGTAATAAGGACCATACATAGGGCCTTGGACGAAGTGGACGTCGATGTGGCCATCTTCTGGGAGGATATGTGTTACAAGGCTGGCCCCCTCATCTCCCCCGATATGTTCAGGGAGTTCCTCCTGCCGAGATACAAGAAGGTCACCTCATTCCTCAGGGAGCACGGGGTAAAGCTCTGCTGGGTGGACAGCGACGGCAGGATAGACCAGCTCGTTCCGTTGTGGATAGAAGGTGGGGTCAACGGGTTCTACCCTTTGGAGGTTGCGGCTGGCGTGGACGCCGTGAGGCTCAGGAAGGAGTATGGGAGGCAAATAGTAATGTGGGGGAACATAGATAAGAGGGCCTTAGCTGAAGGAAAGGAGGAGATAGATAGGGAGCTCAGGAGGGTGGAGC
>DTYS01000236.1 GCA_012961755.1 Candidatus Latescibacterota bacterium | reverse complement strand
GTTCTGGCAAAGTTGGTAAGAATGAACCTTGAGGCAAAAAGACATTAATCGCTGCCAAGACAGCAAGGGTTATGATGAGACCAATATATATTTTAACTGGTAGAGATATTTTCTGTCGAGTAGAACTCACAGCCACCTCTCATAGAACCGGACTTGCAGTTTCCCTGCATTCGGCTCTTCAGAATGACCCTCCACTCCATGGTCTTCCTGCCAGCCCCTTCGCTCCACAGGTATTACCCTGCTTCATTTGGTCCGACTTCCATAATGATACCCTCCAAAACCATCTCTGTCAAGTCATCTCTGGTGTGCCAGAAGTATCGCTCAAATCCGTAACTTAGCATTGTGGGAGAGGCTAAGTCCTCCGGATTCCCTTGACTTGAAGGGAAGCTTGTGGTATATTTCCCTCAACACTGACAGAAGAGCGGAACTCATACGAAGTTAGATATAAAGGGGGCTGCAGTGAAACTTGTGAGATATCCCGAGGGACGGGAGGACCCGAAGCTCCGGGCGATCCTCGGGAGGGGGTTGGAGGTACCCCTGGAGGTGGAGGAGGCTGTGCGGGAGGTGGGCCGTATGGTGATGGAGTATGGGGATAGGGCTTTGGTTTCGTTGACCGAGAAATACGACGGGGTGCGGCTCTCCCCGGAGGATATAAGAATGCCCGAGGAAAAGCTGAGGAAGGCGTGGGAGGATGCGGACGGGGAGCTTAAAGAAGCCCTGAAGGATGCCGCGGAGAACATACGCAGGTTCCACGAACACCAGAAGGGGACTTCCTGGTTCGTCCCCGACGGTGACGGTGTGGTACTGGGCAAAAAGGTAGTGCCCATAAGGAGGGTCGGGGTATACGTGCCCAAGGGGCTTGCTTCTTCGCTCCTTATGGCGGCCGTCCCCGCCCAGGTGGCCGGGGTGGACCAGATCTGCGTCTGCACGCCTCCCGGAAGCGAGGTTGTGTACGCTGCTGCATATATGCTCGGTTTGGATGAGGTCTACCGCGCCGGTGGAGCCCAGGCGGTCTTCGCCATGGCGTACGGAACAGAAAGCATACCCAAGGTGGACAAGATCGTGGGGCCGGGGAACATATACGTGACCGAAGCAAAAAGGCAGGTCTACGGCACGGTAGGGGTGGACCTTCCCGCAGGGCCCAGCGAACTTGTGGTCGTGGGGGACGGCACGGTCCCGGCCGGATGGGCGGCCGCGGACATCATCTCCCAGGCCGAACACGGATCGGGGTACGAGGTTGCGGCCTGCCTTACGCCCTCGGAGGATTGGGCGAAGGAAGTGGTTCGGGAGGTGGAACGCGGGATGGAGGTCCTCCCCACAGCCGAAAGGGCAAGGAGCGCTCTCGAGCGGCATGGGCTGGTGGTCGTGACGCGGACTTTGGAGGAGGCCCTCGACCTTGCGGAGGAGATAGCGCCCGAGCACCTGGAACTTTTAGTCGAGGACCCATGGAGGTGGCTGGACCGCCTGAGAAGTGTAGGGGCCATCTTCCTGGGACCGTATTCCCCTGAGCCTGTGGGGGACTACTTCTGCGGCACGAACCATATCCTCCCCACGGGAGGGGCTGCG
Source organism: Candidatus Latescibacterota bacterium (assembly GCA_012961755.1). Lineage (GTDB taxonomy): Bacteria > Latescibacterota > 4484-107 > B68-G9 > B68-G9 > B68-G9. The sequence goes on along the minus strand of DTYS01000236.1, from coordinate 1,107 downwards.
AGGTTCGCCTCCGCGCTCGGGGTGGGGGACTTCCTCAGGGAGGTGAGCTTGGTGGCCTATTCCGAGGAGAGGCTGAGGAAGGTCCGGGACAAGATAGCCCGTTTGGCCGAAGCTGAAGGAATGGAGGCACACAAAAGAGCGGTCTTGGCGAGGGATGAGCGGGCTGGACTTCATAAAGGTTTCCGTCCGGGGCATCAAGGGCTATACGTTGGAGAGGCCCGCCTACGAGGTCAAGCTGAACCAGAACGAGAACCCCTTCGACCTTCCCGAGGAGCTTAAGGCCGAGGTCTTAGAGGAAGCTAAGGGTAGGCCCTGGGGGAGGTATCCCGAATTCGGGAACGAGGCCCTAAGGAGGGACCTGGCCGAGTACGCAGGTTGGATGCCCGAGGGGGTCTTAGCTGGCAACGGGTCCAACGAGATGATATCGGCCCTGCTTGCGGTCTCCGTAGAACCCGGGGACAGGGTCCTGATCTCCGAGCCGACCTTTACGGTGTACAGGCTCCTGGGGACCGTGATGGGGGCCGAGGTGATCTCCGTCCCCCTGCGGCCGGACCTCACCTACGACCTCCCGGCCCTGAAGGAGGCCCTAAAGCGACACAGGCCCAAGGTCTTCTTCCTGGCCAACCCGAACAACCCCACAGGATGTGCGATAGATCGGGAAGACGTGGAGGAGTTGCTCTCCTGCTGTCCGGGGCTCTTTTCCTTGGACGAGGCGTACTACGAGTTCTCCGGAAGGACGGCCCTCCCCCTATTGCTCAGGTACGACAACTTGATCGTGCTCAGGACCTTCTCCAAGGCATTCGGCCTTGCGGGTCTGAGGGTGGGGTATCTGCTCGCACAGCCTGATCTGGCATCGGAGATCGCCAAGGGGCTCATCCCATACAACCTAAACTTCTTCTCCCAGATGGCAGCCCGGAAGGCCCTGAGTTGGTGGCCCATTTTAAAGGAAAGGGTGGAGTACATCAAAGCTCAAAGGGATGCCCTGTTCCGGGAACTAAAGGCGATCCGGGGGGTCAGGGTCTATCCCTCGGAGGCGAACTTCCTCCTGTTCGAAACTCCTTACAACCCCAAGAGGGTCTTCCGGAGGCTTGCCCAAAGGGGCGTGCT
>DTYS01000235.1 GCA_012961755.1 Candidatus Latescibacterota bacterium | reverse complement strand
ATCTCCTCTTCGTCGTACATCCTCCTGGGGTCCGTGTACGCCCTCCCGCCGTACTGGGAGACGGCCCACTTCGCCCTCTCCTCGTCCACGTCGCAGAACGCCACCAAATTCACATCCTCCATCCCCGAAAGCCTCATGAGGTGGCTTCTGGCTATCCCCCCTACCCCTATGAACCCGATCCTTACCGACATATCCCCTCCTACATGAACTGTTTGAGGTATGCGACCGACTTGGACAGGCTCTCCTCCGGATCCCCGGGGACCCTGCACTCCATGGCCATGAACTTGTCGTATCCCACGTCCTTGAGGGCCTGAAATCCCGACTCGAAGTCCGTGTGTCCCCATCCGGGGAGGACCCTGTTGCTGTCAGCTAAGTGGACGTGATATATGTACCTCCCCGCCCTCCTTATGGACTCGACTATGTCCGCCTCCTCTATGTTCATGTGGAAGAAGTCCGCCATTATCCTCACCCCGGAGCTTCCCACCTCCTCCACGTACTCCACGGCCTGGTCCAAGGTGTTGATGAAGTGGGTCTCGTACCTGTTCAAGGGCTCCAGTAGAAGCACGGACCCCACCTTCTCTGCGTGCCTGGCTAGGTCGTGGAGGAGGGTCAAGAGCAGCTCCCTTTCGAGCTCCTCGGGCTTCCTGTAAGGAGAGAGGTCCGGGAGCTTCGGGGGGCCGAACACCGGAACGAATATGAGCCCTACGGCCCCGAGCTCTGCGGCAGCTTCCAAGAGGGCCTTCACATCCTCCACCGCCACCCTCCTCTCCTCAGGGTCAGGGCTCAGGGGACTACCCCTGTACCCGGCGCATATCGTGCTGACCTTAAGGGGGCTCCGGGTCATCTCGGATTTCACCTCTTCCAGCCGCTCCCTCAGGTCCCTCCCACCTAACTCCACTCCTTCAAACCCGTACCTGGCCAGGTTATCGAGCTTCTCCTTCAGAGTCTTCCCCGGAGCCAAGTTCTCTTGGCAGGCAAGCTTCATCTTCTCCTCCTTTATCTAGGGAGAGTTTTAGTTATCTTCATCTCCGGCAGATCATGGTCCTGAGCCTGTCGGCTGCCCTGGCGGCATTGTCCGCAACTTCTCCTATCGCCTTGGCGAGCTCCGAGAGATGATAGACACCCACAGGACCTATCTCACCTTCTGCGGCGAATATCGTCCTCCCTAAGCTCATCTCTATGATGTCGGTCTCGTGCTCCAGCTCCTCAACGCGGCTTATCTCCTCCATCACTTGAGCTATGTCCTTGCCCCTAAACGAGAACCTTGCCACCCGCGAGAGCTTGCCCACCGTCTCCACGTACGCGTCAACCGTACGGACGGCATCCACGAGCTCTGAAAGCCCCTTCCTTATCTCCTCCGGAACCTTCCCCGGCCTTAAGGACATTATGTGGACCACATCCTCCACGAAGTCCGCTATGGAGTCCTGGGGTTTCAGGAAGGCCAGAAGGTCGCTCCTGTCCACGGGAAGGAACACGCCCTTCGGGAGGTTCTCCCGGATCTCCCTCTTGCGTACGTCTATCCTGTGCTCCTCCCTGCTCACTTCCTTCTCGAGCT
>DTYS01000234.1 GCA_012961755.1 Candidatus Latescibacterota bacterium | reverse complement strand
TAATCCGTTGGTTCCAGGTTCGAGTCCTGGTGGGCGCACTATATTTTACAGGAACCCAGACGAGAGGAGGGAGAGATGGCCGACCTGCAGGGCATAGCGGAGAACGTGATCAAAGGTAACGCTCCGGAGGTAGAAAGGCTCGTCAGGGAGGCGATAGACGAGGGAGTGAGCGCCGCCGACATCCTGAACGAGGGCCTGGTGGCAGGGATGAACGTGGTCGGGGACAAGTTTAAGAAGAACGAGTTTTACGTTCCGGAAGTCCTTATCGCTGCGAGGGCGATGAAGGCTGGGATGGCCCTGTTGAGGCCACTTCTCGCCGAGACTGAAGTTAAGCCGGTGGCTAAGTTCGTGATAGGCACGGTCAAAGGCGACCTCCACGACATAGGTAAGAACCTTGTGGTCATGATGATGGAGGGTGCTGGGTTTCAGGTGATAGACCTCGGGATAGACGTCCCACCCGAGAAGTTCGTAGAGTCGATAAAGGCCGAATCTCCCGAGCTTGTCGGGATGTCCGCCCTCCTGACCACCACGATGATATCCATGAAGGAAACCATAGAGGCCCTCAACCGGGCGGGGGTGAGGGACAAGGTCAAGGTTATGATAGGTGGGGCACCAGTGACCCAGGACTACGCCGAAGAGATAGGGGCGGACGGATACGCCCCGGATGCAGCGTCCGCTGTGGACAAGGCGAAGGAACTTTTAGGGTTGTAGGAACGGCCGATGCGTACGTAAGAGGGGGCCGAAAGGGGCCCCCTTAATTTATTGCGCAGGGTACCTTGACAGGGAGGGACAAAACAGATAAATTCCCCTCAGGAGGGGGAGGTATATGGACAAGATAGTTATACATGGAGCCAGAGAGCACAACCTCAAGAACATAAGCTTAGAGATTCCTAGGAATAAACTCGTGGTGATAACCGGCATCTCCGGTTCAGGTAAGTCCTCCTTGGCCTTCGACACGATCTATGCCGAGGGTCAGAGGAGGTACGTAGAGTCCCTTTCCGCTTACGCCCGCCAGTTCCTGAAGCTTATGGAGAAGCCCGATGTCGACTACATAGAGGGCCTTTCCCCCGCAGTGTCCATAGAGCAGCGCACCGCGGGCCATAACCCCCGCTCCACGGTGGCCACCACTACGGAGATATACGACTACCTTCGCCTCCTCTTCGCCAGGGTGGGTGTCCCCCACTGTCCCAAGTGCGGTAGAGAGATATCGTCCCAGACCACGGAACAGATGGCCGAAAGGATAATGGCCCTCACCCGGGGGACGAGGGTCCAGATATTGGCCCCGATCGTTAGGGGGAGGAAGGGGGAGTACAGGGAACTTCTACAGGACGTGGCACGTCAGGGATACCTCAGGGTGAGGGTGGACGGCGAGGTCCGTTCCTTGGACGAGGAGATAAAGCTAGACCGGTACAGACAGCACGACATAGAGGTCGTCGTGGACAGGCTGGTGGTCAAGGAGGGAATAAGGAGCAGGCTTGTGGAATCCTTGGAGACGGCACTGGGCCTCGCAGGTGGGGTCGCCTTCGTAGATGCGGAAGGCCGGATCCTCAGGTTCTCGGAGAAGTTCGCATGCATAGAATGCGGCACGAGCATAGAGGAGATAGAGCCCAGGCTCTTCTCCTTCAACAGCCCGCACGGGGCCTGCCAGACCTGTGGGGGACTCGGGATCCAGATGGAGGTGGACCCCGAAATCGTCGTCCCCGACCCTGAGCTCTCGGTGGAGGAGGGGGCCCTGGTCCCCTGGAGGAGGATGAGGAGGGGATGGCTCTACTACCAACTTAGGAGGATAAGGTTCCCGTTACATAAACCCATAGCATCCCTCTCGGAGAGGGAGAGGAAGGTCCTCTTCTACGGGGACCCCGAAGGGGGATTCGAGGGAGTGGTGGAAATGCTCAAGAGGAGGTACAGGGAGACCGACTCGGAGGAACTTCGTTCCTGGATAGAGAGGTTCATGAGGGAGATGCCGTGTCCCGCCTGCGGAGGGAAGAGGCTCAGGCCCGAAGCCTTGGCTGTCACCGTAGGCAGTAAGAACATAGCTGAGGTGACGGCTATGTCGGTTAAGGAGGCGATGGCTTTCTTCCAGGACCTCGAGCTCTCAGAAAGGGATATGAGGATAGCTCACCAGGTCCTGAAGGAGATAAGGACACGCCTCGGATTCCTCTCCGACGTCGGTTTAGACTACCTCACCCTGGACCGCAGGACCGGGACCCTTTCCGCGGGGGAGGCCCAGCGTATACGTCTTGCCACACAGATAGGCTCGGGGCTCACGGGGGTGCTCTACGTTTTGGACGAGCCGTCCATAGGGCTCCATCAGAGGGACAACAGGAGGCTCTTGAACACTTTGAAGAAGCTGAGGGACTTGGGTAATACCGTTATCGTGGTGGAGCACGACATGGAGACCATAAGGACCGCGGACTATGTGATAGACCTCGGACCGGGGGCGGGCGCCGACGGAGGCGAAGTGGTGGCGGCGGGAACCCCCGAGGAGGTCGCGGGGAACCCCCGTTCTGTAACCGGAGCTTATCTTTCGGGTAGGAAGGAGATACCCATCCCCAAGAGGAGGAGGACCTCGGGAAGGTGGATAGAAATAGTAGGGGCCAAAGGTCATAACCTGAAGAACATAACCGTCCGCATCCCCCTCGGGACCTTCACCTGCGTTACGGGCGTCTCGGGCTCAGGGAAGAGCACCCTCATAGATGAGACCCTCTATCCTGCCCTCGCAAGACGGCTCCACAAAGCGAAGGTCGAGCCACATCCCTACGACGTCATACTTGGGGTGGAGCACATAGACAAGGTGGTGAACATAGATCAATCCCCCATAGGGAGGACCCCGAGGTCGAATCCTGCGACCTACACCGGGGTCTTCACCCCGATAAGGGAGCTTTTCTCATCGCTTCCGGAGTCCAAGGTGAGGGGTTACAGGCCTGGGAGGTTCAGCTTCAACGTGAAGGGAGGAAGGTGCGAGGCGTGTCAGGGTGAGGGCATGCTTAAAATAGAGATGCACTTCCTTCCAGATGTCTACATCCCCTGTGAGGCATGCGGGGGGAAGAGGTACAACAGGGAGACCCTCCAGATAACTTACAAGGGGAAGAACATAGCGGACGTCCTGGACATGACGGTGGACGAGGCACTGGAGTTCTTCGGCAACGTCCCTCCCATCCGCAGGAAGCTCCAGACCCTTTCGGACGTGGGCCTCGGATACATAAAGCTCGGCCAGCCCGCCCCTACCCTCTCCGGAGGGGAGGCGCAGAGGGTGAAGCTCGCCGAGGAACTCTCCAAGGTCAGCACCGGAAGGACGCTCTACATCTTGGACGAGCCCACCACAGGGCTCCACTTCGAGGACGTGAAGATGCTCCTCGACGTGCTCAACCGTTTGGTGGATATGGGGAACACCGTCGTCGTTATAGAGCACAACATGGAGGTCATAAAGACAGCCGATTACATAATAGACCTGGGACCCGAGGGGGGGGATGAGGGAGGATGGGTGGTCGCCGAAGGGACGCCGGAGGAGGTGGCTAAAGTCGAAAAGTCCTACACCGGAAGGTTTCTGAAGGAAGTGCTCGGTATCTCCCGCAGTTCCCTAGCGGCTTAGAGCTTCCTCCTTGACTTCGGTCCTCTCTATCTCGGGAACCTTAATAACCATGGCAGCTAAGAACCAGAACGGTTCCATGATCCTGACTATTATGAACGTGTTGCATCCTATCGAATGTCCGAGCATCGCCATAAGGCCGGCCAGGAACCCCAACGAAAGCCCCTTAAAGAGGGGGTCCCTCGCCCTACGATATATGTCCCTCACCTTCGTGAAGAGGGAATATATCAGCCATACGAACGTCGCCAGGCCGACCATCCCCGTCTCTATAAGCACTCGGGGGAACTGGGCGTCTAGGAACCTGTACCCCGTCACCCCGTAGCCCAAAAGGGGGTGATTTATCCAATCCTGGACCAGCACATCCCTCCAACTTCTGAGTCGGGCGGATGTCGATGTGTCCAAGTGGATGTTCCCTATACGTATCTGACCCGGCTCGGGCCTTTGGGTGAAGGTGTACATTATCCTGTCTATCACCTTCTTGGGCAGGACGAACGGGGATGCGAGCATGACCAGGACGAGGGTAGCCACGATCGGCGCCCTCCTCTCGCTGTAGGTCAGCAGGGCCAACACCATAGGTACGACCGCCACATAGGAGCCCCTGGAGCGGGTGGCCAGGAAGGGGACGACGATCAGGAGTATCAAGGCCGCCAGGGCCGACTTCTCCCTTCCGGACTTGGAGGTCAGGAACAAGCCCGCCACCACAGAGAGCATGAGCACCAAGTATCCGCCGAAAGTGTTCGGCTCCCCTTCCTCCCCTTCGAACGGAGCTGTAACCCTCCCTCCGGAAGGTATCTGAAGGATCCCCACGACGCTCACTACGGCGCACGTCGCTAATATAGCGACCAGAAAATATTTTATGTGTTTCCTCTCGGATATGAAGTTCGCCGCCATGAAGTAAATTACGAAGTACTCTATGTACTTGAGCACGAAGAAGAACCCTGTCTTAAACTCCACCCGTCCCGCCGCGAACCCCACACCGGTGGATAGGACACAGGCCCCAATATAATACAGTATGGGCCTGTTCAGAGGCGTCCTCGCGAATAACCCCAGTTCCTTGTATATGGCCGTCCGGACGAACCAACTGAACCCGACGAGCAGGAGGAGGAAATCGTCCAGCCTGAGCGTCACCCCCCTTCCCAAGGCCGCCCCTCCACCCAACCTGCCGATGACGATCTCTGGGGAGAGCAACATGGAAAAGATGAGCATATATAAACCTACCTCCGTACTTGCGAAGCAGGCTATAAATATCGCTACTCCAACCCCAAAGGCCACCGCTACCTTTGGAGAGACGCTCGTCACCCCTGCGGCCATAATGAGCGTGAAGATGAGGATAAAGGCGAATACCGAGGAGGTACGCATATTGGGTCATCCCCATAAAAGATCGGGGGCACACTAACGTGTGCCCCCTTCTCCTCATGCCTTCTTCTCGAGCTTCCCCAACACTTGCAACAGCCCGAAGTTCAGGGCGAAGAGCAGGCACGCCTGGGTGAACCCCAGGTACGCCCTGGCTTCGAGCCCGAGTATCGGGGTGAAGGCCAGCCTGGATATTACCCCGATTATCAGGCTGACCAACGCCACTGCACCGGCTATCCACATCAGTATCCTCCAGGTCCTCAAGGTTATCACCTCCTTTCAGTTGTCGTATTCCTCCTCAGCCAACCTGTCGGCCATGGTCCTCGCCTCCTCCTCCTCAGCGAAGGCTCCCAGAAGTAGCCTATACCCCCTCCCTCCGTCCGGCGATCTCTCCACGGCCAGATAAGGGGGGAAGCCTAACGTGCGTAGCTTATCGGCCTCCTTCGAAGGGAAGAGGATAGCGTACGGAAGCTTCAACACCCCAGCGTATTCCCTCCCTTCGGCCTCCTTGAGGTAGTTCGCCAACCTCCTCGCTTCCCCCTCGGTCGCGAAGCCCCCGATCAGGACCCTATAAAACAGACCCTTGCCCGGAACACGCGTGGGAGCGATGAAGGCGTCGTACCCCCTCCTCCTCAGAAGGTCGACCTCCCTATTCGCCAAGTTCAGGTGTCTGTACGAGGACAGGTGCACCACATACGGGCGTTCCCTCACGACCGTCCGGAATCCGGCCTTACGAACGAGGGACCCTGTCCCCAACGCGAGGAGGGGGAGGACCGCCACGACTATGGGCCAAAGCATCGTCCCGCGGAAGGCCCGAAGGGCTGCCCTAATGCCTTTGTACAGGAACCCTGGCATCCTGAATGGCCTCTTCCACCAAGGAACTTCCTCCTTCCCGTACCCGTAGTAACGGGAGTACTTGTACCCCTGGAAGTCTGGGCTCACCTCGGGCTTCAACCCGTTCGGCACGAGCCCCAATACCTTAGCGTTCGCCCCATCGAGCTGTACCTTAGCCCTCTTCAACGCTCCCCTCCCTACCTTCCCAACTCTGGAGACCATCACCACCCCATCGACCTTGGAACCTAAGATCATGGTATCCGTTACGGGCAGCACGGGGGGGGAATCGAATATGACCACATCGTACCTCTCCCTGACCTGGGATATAAATTCGTCCGTTCTCCGGAAGCTAAAGAGCTCCGCCGGGTTAGGTGGTATAGTTCCACAAGTGATTATGTGGAGGTTGTCCATGCCTGGGACGGCTAAGATGTCCTCGGCCTTTATCTTGCCCATCATAACGTCCGTCACGGTCCTTACGACCTCCTCCCACCTGTGGCTTCCCAATATTACCTCCGAAAGCCCCGGACCCCTCTCTATCCCGAATATCTGGGAGATGACGGGGACGCGCATGTCTCCCTCCACCAGGAGCACCCGGCTACCGGCCTGGGCCATGACTATGGCTAAGTTGATGGCCACGGTGGTCTTTCCCTCTCCTCGGGAGGAACTTGTGATTACGAGGGTCCTGACACCCTGTTCCAGCCCGCTGAACTGTACGCTGGTGCGAAGTATCCTGAAGCTCTCGGCTAAGGTCGACTTGGGGGCGAAGTGGGATATCAGGCGGGCCTTCATGTTTAGGACCTCCTCATCGTCCTTCCCTACGTATTCCTCCAGGAGGGTCCTTTTGATTTCCTCCGTCGTCATATGAGGTATTATTCCCAACACGGGGACGCCCAAGTACTTCTCCACATCCTCTATAGTGCCTATGGAGGTGTCCAGCGATTCCACGACGAAGGCGAAGACCACCCCAAGTACAAGTCCCATAACGGCCCCTGCGAAGGTTGCTGCCCTGGTCTTGGGAGGGTTTATCGGATATCTGGGCCTAAGAGCCGGCCTCACTATCGATACCTCTTCCACCCTCTCGGATTCCTTGATCAACGCTTCCTGGTACTTGGATTCTAAAAGCTCCACAACCTTCTTTATCACATCGACCTCGTGCTGGAGCTTATCCAAAGTCTGTGCCTCCTGTGGCAGGGCCTTGAACTCCTCCTCCAGACGTTTCAGCTTCCTAGCGACGAACTCCCTCCTCCTTTCTAAAGTCCGCTTCTGTGCCTCGAGCTCCGCTATCATGTTCTCCGACACATTTTCTATCTCCAAGTCTACCTGCCTGACCTTCGGGTGCTTCTCGGTGTAAACGCTCAATAAAGTGGCCCTCTGGACCCTCAGACTCACGAGGCGGTCGTTGAGGGAACGGAAGGCCCCGCTGACCCTGTCCGCGAAGAAGGCTATGGCCTCCTTAGAAAGGGGCTCCCTCCACCTCAACTGCTCTATCATGGACGAGATCTCCCTTATGTCCTCCTCCAACCGCTCGTACTCCGACCTCGCCCTGCTCAGCTCAGATATGACCTCCTTCGTCTTGCTGTCCAATGACATAAGGTCATGCTCCTTCCGGAACTTCCTCACAGCATCCTCGGCCTTCCTGAGCTCCTCCTTCTTTTTGATCAACTGTTGCTCTATGAACCTTCTGGCCTCTATTATCCTTTTGTTCTTTTCCTCCGAGTTATACTCTCTGTAAGCCTCGGCCACAGCGTTGGCCAGGCGTTGGGCTTCGTCCGGGTTGTAGGACGTGGCGGTTATGTCTATGATGTTCGTGTAACCTTCCACTCTGGTGCTGACCTTGCTCTGGAGCCTTAGCACTATCTCCATGAGCCTTTCGTCGCCCCGTATCTGCTCGGAGGTCAAATTCGGGTCTATGTATCCGAGCTTCTTGGCGGCCCTCTCCATGACGGGATAGCTCCGGATTATGGCCGCTTGGGTCTCCAGTCCGCCCGAGGACCAACTTATGGTCTCCAGATATAACCCGGTGAAGGTATAAGTCTTCTCGTACTTTACGCTGGCGGTGGCCGAATACATCGGGACCGGCTTCCTCATGTTGGCGAACGCGAAGCTGAAAAAGCAGAGGGCCAAAGTCGTGAAGAACACGACTCCCTTCCTCTTCCTCAGTATGCGCCAGTAATCCCTGAGGCTTAAAGTGTACTCCGGCATGTCCATCACCCCCCGAAAAGGTGCAAGGTCCTGGCCCTGATGTAAGTATCTAACGGATAGATAAATGCACCAAAGAAGTCCGGGACCGCCCTTATCTTGGAGAGGAACTTGCTCACATCCCCTACGAAGGTCCTCGGGACGAAGACTATATCCCCCCTTCTGAGGCGGACGTTCTGTGCCAGGTCCCCCTTCCTTATCAGCCTGTCCAAGTTCACCGTTACGGCCCTGGGTCTGGAAGGATCACCTCGGAACACGACTACGCTCTTAAGAACAGCTTCGTCGGTGTACCCTCCCGCCTCGGATATAGCGGTCAGAAGGTCCATATCCTCGGAGAACGAATAGAGGCCCGGCTTCTTCACCTCCCCGAACACGTACACTCCTCGCCTCGTCTCCGGGACCTTAGGGATCACTATCTTGTCCCCCGCGTCCAGGACGACGTTCTGGCTCATATCCCCCTTGAATATCGCGTCGTATAGGTTCACCCGGAAGCTCCTTCCTTTCCTGGTGATCCGTACGTTTCGAAGGTCCGCATCGGACGCGGGCCCTCCCGCCTCCATGAGGATGTCCAGGACCGTGGTCTTGCCTTTGAGGACGTAAACTCCGGGCCCCCTTCCTCCCATCCTCGTGGCACCGAGCAGGAGCACCTTCTTGCTGTGATATTCCTTGACGCTCACATCTATCCTGGGGGACTGTACGAACTCCTTCAATCGTTCGGTGAGCAAGCTGTCCACCAGCCTCGTGGTCAGCCCCTCCACCTCGATGTCCTCCAGGAACCCATAGGATATGGTCCCATCGTCCCGTACCCTCGCCGTAGATATGCTCTCGGTGGCCCCTTCCCAGGATATTATCTCCAGGACGTCCCCGGGGCCTACGAGGTACTCCGGCTTCCCTGATACTTCGGTGTACACTTTATTTCCTTCGGACTTACGCTTATGACTTTCGCGCGATGCGGTCGCGCGGACGGTATCCTCGGATATGGTCCTCCGACCTCCGGGCCCGAATATGAGCCATACCTTCACCCCCTCCTCATAGCTGACCACCGCCAGATCCATCCTCCCGTCTTCGTTCAGGTCCGAGAGGACCAGGCTGTGGTACGTGCCGTGGGAGGGAAACTTCCCCTTCACCTCCTTCCAACCTCCGCCTCCGTCGTTGAGCCAAAACCTTATCCCCTCCCCCTCCAAGGAGCTCGCCAGCAGGTCGGGCGAACCATCCCCGTCCAAGTCCTGGGAGGCCACATCCCAAAAGTTTCCCTCCTTCGTCGGCCACCTTCCTTCCCTCCACCTTCCTCCCCTGTCCCCGAGCCATACCCTGATACCCTTAAGATAGTTTGTAACAGCTATATCTGGAAGACCGTCCCCGTCGAAGTCGGCTGCCGTCATCCTCCCGTACCTTCCTTCGCCCACCAGGACCCCCGAGGTCCATCCCCCTTTCCCATCTCCGGACCATACCCGCACCCCGACCCATCCCGAGGCCGCTATGTCGGGGTTGCCGTCGCCGTCGAAGTCGGTGACGAGGACGTCCCTGAAGGTCCCCGCGTAACAGGGCCCCGCCTGGGTCGTCCACCTTCCCTTCCCATCGCCGAGCCAGACCTGCACCCCCCCTTCATCCTCTGAGGTGGCGTTGGCGGCCACGATGTCCAGGTTCCCGTCCAAGTTTACGTCCGCGAGGGTTATGTCCTCGTACCTACCGAAGTCCGTCGGCTTCTCCCCCGCCCTCCACGTCCTGTCCCCACAGCTCAGCCAGACCCAGATCCCCTCACCCTCCATCGTCCCCCACGTGCTTGCGACGATGTCATCCAGCCCATCGTGATCTATATCCCCGACTGCCAGGCCGTGCACCTCCCCTAGAGCTGTGGGACTTCCCCACCTCCTCCATCCGCCGGCACCATCTGAGACCCAGACCGATATTCCACCCGGGACAGTACTGCCCGCGGCTATGTCCAAGTTTCCGTCCCCGTCGAAGTCCCCCACACCTAACCCTAAGTAGTGTCCCACTCCTCCTACCGGCCCCCCCACTACGGGGGAGAACTCCGGACGACCAGGAAAACATCCCATACCGAGGGTTAAAAGGATGAGCGTCGGACCTAAGCTGACCCTCACTTCCTCCCCTTTAATTTAGGGTTTTAAATATATGCTAAGGTAGAAAGATTGTCAAGAGCTAAAATTGGTAGAACCGGTACCTTTCGTCCTTTATTTTAGCTCTTTTCTTTAGCCCCTCCATCCAAGCTGTGTAAACCTCCTGCCTCCTCTGGGCCAACATCTTCCTCCTCATCTCCTCCTTCTCCCTTCGGAACTCCTCCATGTCCGCGGGGGTTCGCTTTATAAGCTCCAGGACGTAGGCGGACCTGTCGGTGGTCACGATCCCTGAGTGTTCACCTGGCTCCTTCAGGGTGAACGCCGCCTCCACGAAGGAGTTCCTCCCCCCTACGCCCGGGACGTATCCTTCCTTGTTGAACTCTTGGGTTTCCTTGACCTCGAACCCGAGCTTCTCGGCCGCCTCCTTCAGGTTCATCCCCTGCGAAAGCATCCCCAGCAAAGGCTTAAGCCGCCCTTCGGC
>DTYS01000233.1 GCA_012961755.1 Candidatus Latescibacterota bacterium | reverse complement strand
TTGCTTGAGGAACTTAAACGTCCTCGTGGAAGACGCTGGTTTCGGGCCGGAGGGGATAACCGGGGAGATAGCGCCCAATAAACTTCCGACCTCTGGGCGTCTCCACGGGGAAGGTGAGCTTCTATTACGGGGACCAGCTCGTGGGCGAGCTGAATCCCCAGGGCTTTATGCCGAACCTAGGGTTCTTCGGAAGGCCCGTGGTACCCGAGAGGCTTCCGCTTCCATCCGAGGAGATAGCTTATATCGTCCTGAAGGAAGGCGACGAACTCCTCCTAGACCTCGATGTGCAGGACTCCAACCTACGCCTGCACACACGAAGCCCCCTTAAGCTTGTGCTTCCGGCACTCCAGCTCGGAGCTTCAGAGCCTCCCAAGGTCGATGTGTCCTTCGATGTGGTCGTCGACCCCATACACTTCTCCCTGGTCTCGGGGGATATAAGCGTGGAGGATGTGAGGCTCGACCTTACGGGGTTCCCCTTCGTTATAACGGGCCTCACATATTCGGGGGGGAGGTTCTCCTTCGAGGGGAACCTGAGCCTGTTCGGCGAGGAGGCCGGTGGGCTCGGTCTCCATCCCGGTGGGGAGGGATTTCACGATAGCCGAGGACCTGGCCTCGGTCAGGGTCGACTCGGTGACCGGGGAAGTTGATGCGGACCTGCTCGGTATACCGTCGTTCGAGCTTTCGGCCAAGGGTAGCTTAAATATAGCCTTAGGCGAGGATCGCACCTACACAAGCCCCCTGACCTTGGCCATATCCAAATCCGGCTTTGAGGTCAGGGACTTCTCCTCGGAGTGCGACTCGCCCTACATAGACTTCGATTGGGTGAGGATGGACCTGAGGAGGCTCTCCCTTTCCACCTTATCCTGGAGCAGGGACACGGGCTGGGAATTCGGTTTCTCTATGGACCTTTCCTTGGCGTTCCCCGACTGGGGCATATCCCTGCCGGAGGTACGGAACGTCGGATGGGATTCCGATGGCTTCCACTTCCCAGAGGTAAACTTCCCGGACCTTGAGGGCAGCGTACCCCCGTTCAGGCTGTCCGGGTTTCAGATCCAACCCCTGGCCTTCCGGATGAACCCTGTCACCGTCCACTGGCCCTGTCGGCGCGGGACCGACTGGGGCTTCAGGTTCGACCTGGACGTGAGCTTACCCGACCTCCCCTCCGGGTTCCCCGCATGTCTCAGGAGCCCCGAGCTTACGATAAGGGACGCGTCGTACCAGGACGGGATGCTCACGGCTACGATAGAGACAAAGCCCGTAGAGGAGCCAGGATGTCCGATACCCCTCGGAGGTGCGACGCTTTACATAACGGAACTCGGGGGAGGATTCTCGGTGAGGGATGGACGTCAGGAGGGGTACGTCGACCTTGTGGCGAAGCTCCAGCTCCCCGAGTCCTTAGGATGCGTGGACGCCCTCAGCATGGGCCGGACGAGGCTCAGGATATCCGGAGATGGCATCGTGACAGGGACCGTCCAGGACATCGTACCTCCCTGCCCCCTGAGGTTCGGTCCATTCCCGTTCGTCGTCACAGGCTCGACCCTCGAGCTCGGCTCGGAGGACGGGAGCCAGACGGCGGTCCTCGACCTGAGAGGGAACATGAGGCTCCCCGCGCCCACGGAGGGGGATACCGTAGAGGTCTCGGGGTGGCTCAAGTACGACCTTATAGACAACGAGATTATAGATGGAAGGGTCGCTGTGGGTACCCCATTCCGCTGGGACCTTCCGAAGGACGAGCCCGTCTTCTCCTTCACCGTCCGGAGTGCTGAGCTCACCCCTGAGGGCCTGACCATTTCGGGAGGGGGGTCCCTGGCCCTCGGCGAGGGGGAGACGGTGGGGGTGACCTTCGACAGCCTTGGCCTCTCCTTCCCCGAGCTCGTGCCCGTCTCCGGAGGTGTGGACTTCTCGACCAACTTCGCTCTCAGGGTAGGTTTCGGGAAAGGTGGCCTCACGTGGGCAGCCGTGGATACATCGGCAGGGCTCGAGGGTGATGGTTTGCTCCTCGTCCTTCCCACCGTCTCCATAAGGGACGGGAAGCTCCTCGCCTCTGGTGAGGGGATGGTGAAGATAAGGTACGAAGGCAGGGACTTCCTCCAGGTGAGGGCCGTGTTCTCAGACTTCACGATGGGGTTCGACCCCGTGGGGGTTGACTCAGGCAGGGTGGACTTGTACATAGAAACCCTCCATGTAGCTGTACTGAACGAAGACGGCTTCCTGCCCTCGGAGGGGCTCCTCCAGCTTGTAGCGTTCGCCCTTCCGGACCGAATACCGCTTCCGGATACCACCGTGGCCTACCTGGAGCTTAAGGACGAGCATGGGAACCTCAGGGTCACCGCAGAGCAGGTTGAAGGAGGGTACCGAATCGGCACTCCTGACGGAGGGATACCCCTCGTGGTCCCTGCCCTCGCATACGGGGGGGATGTGCCGAGCTGGGACGTCTTGTTCGATGTCGTGCTCAACCCATCGGACTGGAGCTTGGTCTCCGGGAGCATAGGGGTTTCTGCACACGAAGGACATCTACTGGACCTGACCTCAAGGGGGATTCCCATAAAGATAAGGAGCTTGGACTACTCAGATGTCAAAGGTCGTTACGGCATAGTCCTTTCGGCAGAGCTTTCCCTCCCCGATGTCCTCGGTGACGCGAACCTCGTGCTCGACAGCCTGAATGTGGAGTCCTCCGGGATATCGGGGGCCGCAAGCCTCAGGCCTCCCGAGGGCCAGAGGTACGTAGGAGAGGTTCCGATAGGGGACCTCCTCGCGGTCCACTTCAGGGAGGTGGAGGTAGGGTTCGGCTCGTTCTCCTGCTCTATCAGTGGAGACATAACATCACCCGCCTTCCCGGACACCGCTATGCCGTTTACCGCCTCCCTCTCCGTCTCGGACGGGATGCCCGATATGCACGTGGAACTCGACCTTTCAGCCATACCCATGGGCGCGGCGGAGTTCGAGCCTGAGGCCATAGGCGACAGCCCAGCCTTCAGCATAACCGTCGGAGGGGACTTCGAGCTCGTCTTAAGCGGCATATTCCGAGTCCCCTCCCTGAGCCCTGACTTCAGCCTCACCATAGAAGGTCTCACCCTCAACTCCTCCGGGCTTTCGGTCGGAGAAGTCCAGCTCCCGCAGAACTTTGAGCTCTTCTCCTCGACCTTCCGCATAGATGAGATGGGCTTCTCCTACGAGGACCAAGTGTTCTACATTACAATGTCCGGCACGCTCGAGTTCTTAGATCGGAGCATAGGATTTTCCGGCCTTAAGGTTGGCTCCGACGGAAGCTTATCCATAGAGGGTGCCCTCTTGGAGGAGGAGCTCGTCGTAGTGGACCCCTACCTCAAGCTCACCAGGGTGGGCTTAGAGGAGGATTCGCTCAGCGTGGAGGGGAAGGTCCAGCTCCCCGAACCCTTCCACGAGACCCCACAGGACTTCGCATTCAAGGTAGGCCGTGGAGGGATAGCCGGGAGCATAACCATAAAGGCGCTGGACGAGCCCACCGGGCTTAGCTTCGGAGGCGTAGGGACCCTGGACCTCACCTACCTCGCCCTGGA
>DTYS01000232.1 GCA_012961755.1 Candidatus Latescibacterota bacterium | reverse complement strand
TCACAACGTTTGGCGAAGAACCAAAATATCTCGCCTGCTGAAGCGGGAGACGGGATTCGAACCCGCGACTTCCACCTTGGCAAGGTGGCGCTCTACCCCTGAGCTATTCCCGCCCTCTGTAGGAAAAGATAAACAACTTTCCTGAAAAAGTCAAGAGCCTTTCGCCAGTACAGCTTCGGTTATGGCCCCCACGAGGTCGTACGGACCGACCCTTACCGGGACCCCGAGCCTCAGGGCTAAGTCCTCCGGCCTCAGGTCGTCCAAGAGGAGGCCGCGGTCGTTGACGCAGTTCGGAGGAAGCAGCACGTAGTCCCCGGGGTCCTCCTCAAGGGCCCTCAGGATGTCCCTCCCCGAGAGGAGGCCCGACACCGTTACGCTCTTGCCTAAGAGCTGGTTCTCCACCACGATCAGGCGGAACGAAAGTCCTTCTACCCTCGACTCGACCTTCCGGGCAAGCTTTTCTATTATGGGGCCGAAGGCCGTACCCGTGACCAGGGCGATGGATATAGGAGGTACCCGTCCGGGCAGTTCCCTCGACCTCCTTCCGAAGGTCTCCAGGAACCTCCTCACCATACCCACCCCGTCCTCGAGCTGCGGGAAATCCTCGTACTCCTCCTCCTGCGGGAACTCCTTTCCCGCCAGTATGTAGAACTCGTCCGATGCGAAGGCGAACCTCGTGCCGAGCTCCCTGAGGAGCCTCCCCTGCCAGTCCGCTATCTGCCCCAATGTCCTTTCGGCCTCCTCGGGTTCCACCGGCCTCAGGGGGTACAGCCCCTCCCTATGCTTGGTGAGCCCCACCGGAACGACGGCAAGCGATGAGACCCCGGGATAGAGCTCCGAAAGGTCGCCCACGGTCCTCTCCAGGACCTCACCGTCGTTTATCCCCGGACACAGGACCACCTGAGCGTGCACCCTTATCCCACCTTTCACAAGCCTCCGGAGCTGGGACATCACGTCGGGAGCATCGGGCCTGCCGAGCATGAAGTTCCTCACTTCCAGGTCAGTGGCGTGGACCGAGACGTAGAGGGGGCTGAGCCTCTGGGAGAATATCCTTCCGAAGTCCTCGTCAGAAAGGTCGGTGAGGGTGATGTAGTTCCCATATAGGAACGAAAGCCTGTAGTCCTCGTCCTTCACGTACAGGCTCCTCCTGAGGCCACGGGGTAGCTGGTCAACGAAGCAGAATATGCACCTGTTTCGGCACGTCCTCGGCCTCAGGGGCTCGAGCTCTACGCCCAGACCCTCACCTGGGCACCTCCTGACCTCGGTCCGGAACCTCCTCCCGCCCCTATCCAGGGTGAGGAAGAACCTGTCGTCGGAGGCCCAGAACCTCAGGTCTATCTCATCCCTTATCATACGTCCGTCGACCTTCAGGATCATATCCCCTGGGACGATCCCGGCCCTCTCCGCCGGGGAGCCGGGAACGACGGAGACCACCTTCACCACAGGGAATCTACCCTCCGTATGAAGTTCCGAGGCAGAACTTCCAGCATAAGGGAATCCACCAGCAGTTACTCCTTCCAGAACACGATATCGTCGTAGTCGGCCACAGCCCTCGATTTGGTATCGTCCGCATCGGTCATGAGGGCCACCCCTATGATCTCGGGCGGGTCCTTCCGGAAAATCCTTTTGTGGTCCTGGAACACGTTCACCTTCTCGGACATCCATCTGTTGAGGGGAGAGCGGGCGTTTCGAAGTACCACCACGTACATGTTCGGATCGTAGTGTCCTCTCAGGACCTCACCCTTCGGGAGGTTCGCCGAACTCCAGACGTACTTTATCACGTGCCTCCTGAACTTGGGCCATCCCCTGTTGAACACGACATATACCGCCGCGCCGCTGTCGTTCTTCTCCTTGTACCTCTCGTCGCCCCCTTTGGGGGGGACCACGACCCTCCACCTCCAGCTCAGGTACGGCCAATCCTTGGGGTCCAACTTCATCTCCTTGCCTATCTGTATGGGCACGGACGGTACCTCGGCGTGGAGGTACGCATCGCCCTCCGAGGTCCTGACGATGTAAAGCCTCCTTCCTTCCTTCTTGTATGGCTTCCATCCCGAGGGGAAACTTCCCGCGTCGGTCGAGGAGAAGGTGTCCACGACGACACAGTTCGGGACCTCCCCGAAGGAGAGCCAGGGCAGAACAAGGAGCATCGTCCGTACCATATCGCCTCCTAAGGTTACAGGGTCCTCGTCCGTTCAGGCATTGACATCTTCCTTCCATGTCTCTACTAGGACCTCCACGTTCCTCCACACCTCGGGCCTGTCCTCCCTCACGTTGTCCACGGGGGAAAGCACGAACCCATCCGGCCCTAAGGTGTCCAGGGCCTCCCGCACTGCCCTGCGGACTTCCTCCGCCGAGCCCATCTCTACCGTGATGAACCCGTTCACACCTCCCCAGAGGGCAAGCCTTCCCCCGGCCCTCTCCTTGAGCGCCCTCATGTCCATCGTCCTGTCCTGCACCGGATCGATACCTATTACGACGTCCACGCCGGCTTTTATAAGCAACCTCACAAGGGGCATAACGCCGGACGTCACTATGTAACCGAACTTCGCGCCGGCCTGATGTACGAGCTCCGCTTCCCCCTTAAGGTACGGGAACACGAACCTTTCGAAGAGCGAGGGTGACCAGAGGTCCATCCCCTCGTACCATCCCCTCCTCACGAAGAGGTCCACCCCCATATCCAGGAAGGGCTCCATCCTCTCAACGTTCCAATCTCCCACAAGCTTCAAAAGCTCGTCCACGAACTCGGGATCGTCCATGGAAAGGAGGAGGAGCTCCTCCATCCCGCAGAGCCAGACTAAAGCGTCCAGGCCGACTCCCCATCCTCCGGCCACGAGGAGGCCCTTGTCCTCCGCGAACTTCCTCACCTTCCTGTACCTCTCGACGAACCTCCTGAGGTCCTCGTCCGCAGGTGGGATGAGCAGGTACCTCAGGGGCTCGACGTCCTCCCTGCCCGTCACGAGATGTTTCAACGACCTCGGGACGATGTGGTCCTCCATAAACGGCACCCTGTCCCCGTAGGGCCAGTCCTCCGTCCTGTATACCTCGGTCCTGAGCGTCCCTGCAGGGGTCACGTACTCCTTGCAAAGGACCGGATACCTCTCCCCCGGCCTATCCTCCCTCCACTCCCTGATCTCGACCTCGGGATGGAACCGCACCGGAAGGCCATGTAGGTCGGCGTGGTACCAAGGGGCTGGTTCTATACCGAAGTCCATGCGGGCGTCCAGGCCCATCTCCAACTGACGCTCTGCGAACTCGAAGATATCTTTACATCTGTTCCTAAGGGCTCGAAATATCATAAAGGAACATGGGACATGGTCCGGCCTATCCCCGGATATGGCGGCGAGCAGCCTCTCCTTGGAAGTCACACCTCCTCCTATTTTACCCTTCTCACCTTTACCTTGTTGGATACCGCATCGGCCCTGGGGACCTCATCTATCTCCCCCGGAAGGAGGTTCAGGGGCTTGTGTGAGGCCAGGGCAAAGATGGTGAATTCTTCCCCCACGCCCCAACCCTTTCCCCCGAGGTACGCTACCCCCCTCCATCGCTTACGGGGTTGTACAGGCTCCTGCACGAACCATACCGAACCCCGCTCCGGCTTAACTATGAGGTAAAGCTTAGCGGAAGGGTCGCTGAGGGTGCCGTCCACGAGCACCCTGTATCCCACCTCCGCTCCGTCCTCCGGTCTCGTTATCCTCACCCTGAGGGGATTTCTGGTAAGAAGGAAGGTGAGGAGCACTATCCACACGGTGAGGAAAAGGAGCACGAGCGCTAGGACGTCCTTCCGGCGTTCCTCTTCGTGCATAGTTCACCTCTTGGTCAACTCTAAACTTCCATGTCCCTCCGCCTGCCTTTTCATCCCTCCTTCCCCACGCACCTTCTCAGTTCCTTGAGGTACCTCATCACATCGTCCCCACCCCTTCCGAAGTGGTCGTGGAGCTTGAGGTAGTGCCTGTACAGCTCCTCGTACACCTTCCGATTTTCGGATATAGGTTTGAAGCTCTCGGGCTTCAGGTGCGCCATATGCCTCGCCGCTTCCACGATGTCGTCGTAACCTCCGCCCCGACTTCCCGCCGCCACTGCCCCGAACATGGCCGAGCCCAAGGCGGCCGCCTGGGAGGAAGCGGCGACCTTTATCTCCCTCCCCGTGACGTCGGCGTATATCTGCATCAGAAGCCTGTTCCTCTCGGGAAGCCCACCGCAGGCGTAAAGTTCCTCTATCGGTACCCCGGCCTCTTCGAAGGCGTCTATTATCGTCCTCGTGCCGAAGGCCGTGGCCTCTATGAGGGCCCTGTAGACTTCCTCGGGCTTGGTGGTCAGGGTAAGGCCCAGGATAAGCCCCGAAAGGTCGGCGTTGACCAATACCGACCTGTTCCCGTTCCACCAGTCAAGGGCCAGAAGGCCACTCTCCCCTGGTTTAAGCTCGGATGCCTTCTCCTCCAGAAGCTTATGTAAAGAAATCCCCCTCCTCTCGGCATCGTCCCTGTACTCCCCCGACACGCCATGCTCCACGAACCATGCGAATATGTCCCCGACCGCGGACTGGCCGGCCTCGTACCCGAAGTACCCCGGAAGTATGCCGTCCTCCACTACCCCGCACACCCCCTCCACGAAATTCCGTTCCGTGCCCAGCACCATATGACATATGGATGTTCCCATAACCATAACCATCTTCCATGGTTCCACGACGGTGGCCGCTGGGACAGAGACGTGGGCATCCACGTTCCCTACCGCGACCGGGGTTCCCTCCAGAAGCCCCGTGCGTTCGGCCATATACCTCGTAAGCCCACCGGCCCTCGTACCCAAGGGTAGGATCCTCCTGGACATCTTTTCGTCCACCACGTGTTCCAACCTCGGGTCCAGGGCCCGGAAGAAGTCGTCCGAGGGAAAACCCGTACGTTTGTCCCAGATCGCCTTATATCCGGCGGTGCAGGAGTTCCTGGTTTCCCTTCCGGTAAGCTGCCAGACTATCCAGTCCGCCCCCTCTATCACCCTGCCGGCTGCCTCATATATATGGGGAGCCTCGTTCAATATCTGCCACACCTTCGGGAAGAACCACTCAGAGGATATCTTCCCACCGTACCTCTTGAGGAAGTTCTCCCCGCGCTCCATCGCTATCCTGTTGAGTTCGTCGGCCTCGGGCTGGGCGGCATGGTGTTTCCAGAGCTTAACCCAAGCGTGTGGCTCGTCCTTGAACTCCTCCAGGAAACAAAGAGGCGTTCCGTCCTCGAGCGTGGGCAACACCGTGCAGGATGTGAAGTCTATCCCCACCCCCACGACGTCATCGGGCCTCGCGCCGGACTCCTTCATTAGGGCGGGGATGGTGTTGTACACGGTCTCCAGGTAGTCCATAGGGTTCTGGAGGGCCCAGTCCGGCTCTAGGTAGGTCCTCCCGTCCGGAAGGACCTCATCCATCACCCCGTCCCTGTAGGTGTACACGGATGTGGCCACCTCCTCACCCGTGGCCACATCCACCAGGACGGCCCTCCCCGATTCCGTCCCGAAGTCTATCCCTATGGAATAGCGGGGCATGGCTTCCTCCTCAGCCTTACGGGGTCGTCCGACGTTACGACGGAGACGCCGAGGTCCTCAAGCCTTCCGACCTCCTCGGGCTCGTTCACGGTCCAGGCCCAGAGGCTCAAGCCCCTCATAAGCACTGCCTCCGCGAACTCGGGGGTTATAGCTTCGTGGTGCACATCCAAACCCTGCACCCCGGCCTCCAAGGCCGTGGATATAGGCCCTCCGTACCTCCTCCCCAGCAGCCATAGCACGCCGAGGTCGGGTATAAGCTTCCTCAAGTTCCTACAGGTCTCCAACGAGAAGGATATGACGGTCGTGCGTTCCTGGGCCCCGGCATCCATTATCGTCCTCGCCAACCTCCCCTCTATGCCCTCGTCCTTCACCTCTACGACCAAATGCCCGCCCTTAATAACCTCCAAGGCCTCCCGGAGCGTGGGGACCCTCTCGCCCCGAAATCCCTCCCCCTTCCAGGAGCCGGCGTCCAACGCCCTTATCTGACTTAAGGAGAGCTCCCGGACCCTCCCGCTCCCGTCCGTGGTCCTGTCCACGGTCTCGTCGTGCATGAGCACCAGCTCCCCGTCCGAGGTAACCCTCACGTCCACCTCGCAGACCGATACCCCAGCCCTCAAAGCCGCCCTCAGGGCGGCCGAGGTGTTCTCGGGTGCCACCGCGGAGTATCCCCTGTGAGCCACCAAGATCGCCATATCTACAACCCCTTGAGTTCGGACGTCGGGATGTTATGCTCCTCCGCAAGCTTGGCGAGCCTCTCGAACTTGAAGTCTATCCCTATTATGCCAACTATCTGTTCACCTTCGTCCCTTATAGGGGCGGAAGAAGTTATGCATAGGGCGCCGGTCCTCTTGGAGATGTAGAAGTCCATAACGTGCGCCCTTCCTGTCTTCATTGGCTCTATGAACCACTCCCTGTCCGAGAAGTTCTCGTTCAGGCCGAAGGTGGCATATGCCGCCCTCTCCTCCTTCTGGGTTATGTTCTTGGTTATCTTCCATCCCTCGGTATCCGTAACATATATAAGCTGTATGGAGGGATGCTGTTCCAAGAACTTCTCCAGGACCGGTTCCATCCTTGCAGGGTCCATAGAGCGCACATCCGGGTGCTCTGCGAGCTCTTCCGCCATCCTCTGGGCCATCTCCGACACCTCCCTCTTTATCCTGTCGAACTCGGACTCGAAGAGCTCCGGGATGTAGCGTCTGGTGAACTCCCACATCTCCTCGTCCGAGATCCCCGTCACCCTCCCCCGGGCGTATTGTTCCTGTATCTCCTTGTATATCTTGGCAATCCCAGGATGTCTCTTGTCAACCCTCCTCTCACCCTCGAGGCCCAGGTGCTCGTTTATCCAAAGCGCTATTCCGGCCACCCCGGACTTGTCGGTCACAGCTATACCCAACGGCCTTCCGAGTATCCTTTCGGTATCGAATATGTTGTAGATTTCGGGGTTCTTCATTACGCCGTCCGCGTGTATCCCCGCCCTGGTGACGTTGAAGTTGTCCCCGACGAACGGATAGCTGGAGGGGACCTCGGAACCTATTTCCCTGTAGAAGTTCCCCACGTCCGTTATCACCCTCAGGTCCATGCCGTCGGTGGTACCCTTTATGGACGCGTACTTTATGGTCAAAGCTTCTATGGGAGGGTTACCGGTCCTCTCCCCGTATCCCAGGAGGGTACCGTTGGCTGCAGCACATCCGTAGAGCCAGGCGGCCACCGCGTTCACCAGTACCATATGGAAGTCGTTGTGGCCGTGCCATTCTAAAAGTTCAGGTGGGACGTCGGCCTCAGTCCTGAAGGTATGCACGAGCTTTGGCACGCTCCTGGGAAGCGAAGCCTCCGCGAAGGGCACCCCTAAGCCCATCGTATCGCACAGCCTTATTGTGACGGGGATCCCGCTTTCATCGTATATCTTCATGAGTTCCTGGGCGAAGGGTACGCAGAATCCGTATATGTCGGCACGCGTCACATCCTCGAAGTGACACCTTATGTTTATGCCCATCTCCACGGCCTCCCTCACCACCCTGAGGTATCCATCCATCGCCTCCTTCCTAGTCTTCCCTAGCTTTAGGAATATGTGGTAGTCAGAGACGGACGTGAGTATCCCGGTCTCCTTGAGCCCCATATCCCGGACGAGCTTGAGGTCCGAGGGGTTCGCCCTTATCCATCCGGTGACCTCTGGATACTCGTAGTCCAGCTCCAAGCACCTCTCGACCGCCTCCCTGTCCCTCTCGCTGTAAAGGAAGAACTCCGACTTCCGTATTATCCCCTTGGGGCCACCCAGACGGTGCAGGAACTTGAACAGCTGTAATATCTGCTCTACGGTATAGGGGGGCCTGGCCTGCTGGCCGTCCCTGAAGGTGGTGTCGGTTATCCAGATCTCATCGGGGAGGGCTATGGGCACGGAGACCCCGTCGAAGACGAGCCTCGGGACCTCGGTGTAAGGAAAGACCTCCCTCAGAAGGTTGGGTTCCTTGACGTCCTCTATCCTGTAACGCCTCCCGAGAGCGGGGAAAGACATCTGCATATCTCTCCTCCTTTCTAAACGCCTATCGGGCGTAGAAGTTCTTCGCCTATAGGATAGTAAGCGTCCGCCGCCTCTATGAGGTCCTTAGAAGTGTTCTGATCGAAGGAGAACACCTCAACCCTCGGCCCCTTGGTCTTCACCAGGTTCACCAGGTCCACGAAGTCCCCGTCCCCGCTCACCAACACCACCACGTCCAAAGACTCCGAAAGCTTGACGATGTCTATCGCCATCCCCATGTCCCAGTCCCCCTTGGCGGAGCCGTCTATCCTCTTGCGGAGCTCCTTTATCTTTACCTCGTATCCCTTCTGCCTGAGCATGGTCACGAACTTGCTCTGGTCCACGTCAGGAGCCGTCACGACGTAGGCTATCGCCCTCACGAGCCTCCTTCCCGCTACCGTCACCTCCAACAGCTTCTCGAAGTCCAACCTTCCGCCCAACTGCCTTGCCGAGTAGAACATGTTCTGCACGTCCACGAAGACTCCCACCCTCGGAGGCCCCCCGACTGGCCTCCCTCTCCGCTCCGTGGACTTCAGACCGCGCACCTCCGCCGTCAGGCCTTGCACCTCCTGTCTGACGGCCTCCAGACCCTTCCATAGGCTCTCCTCACGTCTGGACCAGACCTCTGAAAGGCTCACCAACGTATCCCTCAGGCTACCCACGGCCCTCCCTAGGGCCTCCAAGAAAGGTCCGGGCCCATGGACCTCCTCCTTCGAGACCAACCTCTCCACATCGTGGCAGAGCTTCCTATGCTCCCGCACGAGCTGGTGCATCTGGGAGCTCAGGGTCCTGAGGTCCTGGACCTGTACCTCCTCCAACTTCCCCTTGAGCTGGTCCCTTTCGGCCTCGAGCTCCCTGTTCGCCCGACGGAGCGAACTTATCTCCCTCTCCCTCCGGGCCAGCAGCTCCTTAAGGGCATTGCGTTCCCTCTGGAGCACCTCCAGCTGCCCCTTGAGCTCGTCCCTCTCCCTCCTGAGGGACTCCACCCTCCTCTCCAGCTCCTCCCTCTCGCCCGTAAAGGCCGCCATACGCTCTAAGACCTCGGCTACTACAGATGAGTCCTCCCACCCTTCCTCCCAATCCAAGAGCAGGTCGGTAACCTCAGGTCTACCGTCCACCGCCAGAGCGAAGAGGACCCTCCCCACCTCCCCCTCCGGGGCCTTGGAGAGTATCTCCTCGACCTGGTCCGGGGAGGAATCCTGTACCTTCCGTATCCATGCCCTGTTCGCTTTGTTCAGGGTCTCTACGATCCTCTGGGCAATGTCCTCCTCCTCGTAGAAGGCGTCCGTGAGGTCGTCTATGAGCTCGTCTGTAGGGACGGATTTAGTCCTCACACCTTTGTAGGTTATACCGCAGGCGTTGCATAATTTTACTATTTCCCTTTTGCTTAAGGAATCTCCCAAAATCCTGAGCATAACGTTGGGAGGCACGAGCTCGGCCATCCTGCGGGCGAGGGGGTTCATCCTTCACCTCCCAGCTTCTCCTTCAGCTTCCTCTCGACGAAAGGTGGGACGAAGTGACTCACATCCCCACCTAAGGACGCCACCTCCTTCACGAGCGACGAGCGCAGGTAGATGTACTCCATGCTCGTCATGAGGAAGACGGTCTCTATTTCCGGGTTCAGAGTTCGGTTCGTTAGGGCCATCTCAAACTCGTACTCGAAGTCCGTCACCGCCCTCAGGCCCCGCACAACCGCACATGCTCCGGTACTGCTGACCTTATCTGCCAGGAGGCCCTCCAACTTATCCACTGAGACCCTGTCCAATCCTCTCACTGTCTCCCTCACCATCTCCAACCTTTCCTCCAAGGAGAACAAGTTCTTTTTCTGGGGGTTCTCCGCCACGACCACTATGAGCCTGTCGAAGAGCTTGAGGGCCCTATGGACTATGTCTAGATGGCCGTAAGTGATGGGGTCGAACGTCCCCGGATAAAGTGCGATCCTCATCCCTCCTCCAAAATATAAGCTTGGTATCCCCGTAGGCCCTCCCGTCCACGGCCTTCCAAGGCCCTATCCTCTCCGGAACCTGCTTCTTCCTGGGAAGCTCGGATACCACGACCCCTCCTTCTTCCACCCATCCCCCCTCTCCCAGCGCCCTGAGCACATCCTCTAAGACGTCCTTCCCGTACGGGGGGTCCACGAAGACCACGTCGAACCTCGCCCTCGCCGCTTCCCGGAGGAAACCGAGCACATCCTCCCCCCTCACCACGGCCCTCCCTTCCATACCCAGAAGGGTCACGTTCTCCCTGATGACCCTCAGCGCCCTCCTGTCCTTATCCACGAACCATACCTCCCCTGCCCCCCTGCTGAGGGCCTCCAGGCCCACCCCTCCGGCCCCTGCGAAGAGGTCCAGGACCTTCGCTCCCCTGATGTCCTCCCCTAGGAGCTCGAAGAGGGCCTTCTTGACGACCCCCTTAGTGGGACGCACCTTCCTTCCCGGCACCCGAATTCGCCTCCCCTTCGCCTCCCCTCCCAATATCCTCATCCTTCACCTCCAAAAACGGCCTTATCTTATCCAAGATCTTCGGCCCTATACCCTTAACCTTTAAAAGCTCGTCGACCGAGCGGAACGGGCCGTTCCTCCTCCTGTAGGATATTATCCTCCTGGCCAGCTTGGGCCCTATGT
>DTYS01000231.1 GCA_012961755.1 Candidatus Latescibacterota bacterium | reverse complement strand
TCTCATCCCTACGATGCGTGTGTGCTGCATTACTGGAAGGACCGGACCGCGGCCTGTTTCGACTGGGCCGAGCTTTGGTCCGAGTGGTTCATAGAGTTCTCTCCGAAGCGCCTTAAGTTTGTAGCCGAATTGGAGGAGAGGATGATCCGTGGATGTGACCTGGTCTTCACCGTCTCCCATGAACTGACCCGTCGGGCCAGGAGGTGGAACCCCAACTCCCATTTCTTGGCGAGCGGGGCTTCGTTGGAGATGTTCGAATGGATAGGGAGGGACGATATCCCGGAGGACATCGGAAGGATCCCTCAACCTGTCGTCGGTTATGTGGGGACTATAGGTGAGAGGGTGGACGTGGAGCTGCTTTACAAGATAAGCCAGCGCTTTCCGAAGGCCTCGCTGGTGTTGGTGGGTAGGGTCTTGAAGGATCGCATAGATCCCGAAGTCCTTGAGGTATTGAAGGCGAGGGATAACGTGTATTTCCTGGGGGAGAGGGAATACCGTGAACTTCCGGGTTACGTGGCGGCCTTCAAGGTGGGGATAATCCCTTATATACCCGAGAGGATAAAGCTCAACGAGCCCACAAAACATTACGATTACCTCGCTGCAGGCAAGCCCGTGGTCTCCACGGCCATAGAGGAGCTGCTGAGGTTTAAGGACTATATCTACGTAGCCCGTTCGCACGAGGAATTCCTCGAACTTTTGAACAAGGCCTTAAACGAGAATGACCCCGAGAAGGCGAGGAAGAGGCTCAGGTTCATGGGGAGGAACACCTGGTCCGTCAGGGCGGATGAGATCTTAGAGAACTTGAGGAAGTCTATAGCCTCAAAGGGTTCTTCGCTTCGCCCAGATACCTATGAGGATAGGCATAGATGGAAGGGAGCTTTTAAGGTCGAACGTCACAGGGATAGGTAGATACCTGAGGAACTTTCTAAGTTCCCAAGTTGTAAGGTGCTCTCCTCACGAATTCGTAGTATATGGCAATCAGTTCACCTCGCCGGAGCTCTCCGGGCCGAACGTCAGGTTCCGGATCGTCCCGGAGCATATCACGCTCTGGTGGGATCAGGTGGTCCTGTCGAGGCTGGCGAGGGAGGACCGGATCGACCTCTTCCTTTCACCTTACGATAAAGGTCCCCTCCTCCTGCCGTGCCCTTTGGCCTTGACCGTACACGACCTATCCTTCGTCTCCTTTCCGGAGCACGGAGCCTTTCGGAGCCGGGCTTACTTCGGAACTCGCAAGCTCATGGCCAGAAGGGCGGATCTAATAATAACCGTCTCAAAAAGTTCTAAACGGGACATCCTGAGGCTATTCGGGGTCCGGGAGGATAGGATAAAGGTCGTCCCGAACGGGGTGCCGGACGAATATAGCCGGGTTGAAGATAAGTCATTGATAGAGCGGATAAAACACAGATACAGAATTCCTGGAGATTATATCCTCTACGTGGGTAATTTTAAGCCTCATAAAAATGTTCGATGCCTGATAGACGCTTACAAGGAACTGCCTGACATGCTGAAGGATAAGTATTATTTAGTTCTTTGTGGTCGGAGGGATAAGTTTAGGAAGGAGGTAGAAATCCGCGTCAGATCCCTAAGGCTGGAAGGAAGGGTGATCTTCTTGGACTTCGTCCCGGAGGAGGACATGCCCGTGCTCTACAGTGGGGCCGAAGTCTTTGTTTTCCCTTCCCTCTACGAAGGCTTCGGGCTTCCTCCTCTGGAGGCCATGGCCTGCGGCACGCCCGTTATATGTTCCGATTCCTCTTCCCTCCCTGAGGTCGTCGGAGAAGCCGGGGTATTGGTGGACCCCAACCGGCCGGAGCTATTTGCCGAGGCGATGGAAAGGGTGTTAACCGACGGAGAGCTTAGGGAGGACCTTAGGTCGAAGGGATTACGTCGATCACGGAGGTTCTCCGCGGAGGATTTCTCCAGAAGGCTTTTGGAGATATTGGAAGAACTTGCTTAATACAGGGGCCTCGATGGGGGCTCGAAGATCAATCCTCGTAATTCCTCCGAGCTTCGTGGCCCTGGAAAGCTACAGACGTCGGGACAGGGAGCTCGCCAGGCATTTGGCGGAATCTTATGAGGTTTATTACCTTTCCTGGAGGGTACCGGAGGATAGGACCCTCCCTTCCAGGATCAGGGCCGGCTGGGACGATCTCCTGCAGAGTCCTACGGTATATCAGGAGGAGGGACTGAACTTAGTCCGTCTGCCGACCTTGAGGGGCCCCTTCGAGGTAGCGAGGGTGTACAACAGAGCTTGGCTTTCCAAGCTAATTCGGCAGATATCCCCGAGCTATATCTTTAACGCCTCTACCTACCTCCATCCCATGCCGAGGCTGAAGGATGCAGTTTACTGCTACGATTTTCACGACTTACCCGTTGCCGATAGCTTCCTCTATCGCAGGGTCATAGATCGTCACGTGAGGACGGAGATAAAGAAGGCCGATCTCCTGACGGCCGTCTCCCACGGTATCGCAGAGTACCTCGAGCATAAATATGGCCGATCAGTTCATTACCTTCCGAACGGAGCCGATATGGCCAGGTTCGAGGGGGTGACCCAGGATGAGGTCGAAAGGATAAGGGAACGGTTCGGGATTGTAGGCAAGTTCGTGATAGGCTACATCGGATATTTCGGGGGATGGTCCGGGTTAGGT
>DTYS01000230.1 GCA_012961755.1 Candidatus Latescibacterota bacterium | reverse complement strand
TAGACCCGGAAAGGCTCGCCGTAGTGGACGCGGCTCCTGGGACGTCCTGCCCTGTGGTGGAGGCTGTGAAGGGGACGGATTTCTGCATCTTGGTCACTGAGCCTACTCCGTTCGGCCTGAACGACCTGAAGCTCGCCGTCGAGATGACCGAGGAACTCGGGGTGCCCGTGGGAGTGGTGATAAACAGGGCCGACATCGGATATGGGAGGGTGGAGGAGTTCTGCGAGGCGAAGGGCATACCAGTGCTCATGCGCATACCCTTTAGGAGGGAGATAGCTGAGGCATACTCCGAGGGCCTTCCACTTGTGGAGGCGTTTCCGGAGTACAGGGAGAAGTTCGCGGAGCTGATAGAGAAGATAGGAGAGGTAAGATGAGGGAACTCGTGGTCGTAAGTGGGAAGGGAGGGACGGGGAAGACCACCTTCGTGGCCTCCTTTGCTGCCCTCGCAGATAACAAGATTATGGCGGACTGTGACGTAGACGCTGCGGACCTTCATCTCCTTCTCCATCCTGAGGTTCTCAGGGAGGAGGCGTTTCGGGGGAGGAAGGTGGCGAAGATAGCACCCGAAAGGTGTACGGGCTGTGGTCTGTGCGCGGAAGCGTGCAGGTTCCAGGCCATAGAGTGGACGTCCGGAGGGTTCCGGGTGGACCACGTGGCGTGCGAGGGTTGCGGGCTGTGTAAGTTCGTGTGCCCGGAGGGGGCGGTAGAGCTCGAGGAGACCGAGGCCGGCAGGTGGTTCGTGTCCGACACCCCGTACGGACCTATGGTCCATGCCAAGCTTGGGGTGGCGCAGGAAAATTCGGGGAAGCTCGTCACCATGGTCAGGCAGCAGGCGAGGCTCTTAGCCGAGGAGAAGGGTTTAGACTTCATCATCACCGATGGTCCTCCGGGCATAGGCTGTCCCATGATATCCGCGATATCTGGAGCCGATATGGCGTTGGTCGTCACGGAGCCCACGCTTTCGGGGGCTTACGATATGGAGAGGGCCTTGGATGTAGCCGGGCATTTCAGGGTGAGGGCCATGGTGGTCATAAACAAGGCCGACATAAACCCCCAGAACGTTGAGTCCATACGAAGGACCTGCTCGGAGAAGGGGGTAGAGGTCGTAGGGGAGGTCCCGTTCGATCCGGAGGTCGTGGAGGCTCTGGTGGGCGGAGATATAGCGGTGAAAAGGAAGGGCCCCGCATCGAAGGAGATAGAGAGAATATGGGAAGGGGTGAGGGAAACGTTGGGAAGCTGAGACAGGAGATACTGGAGAGGCTCAAGGAGGTCCAGGACCCCGAGCTCAAGATGGACGTCGTGAGCCTGGGGTTGATAAGGGAGGTGTCGGTGGATGAGGAGGGGAAGGTGAACATAGTCTTCAGGCCGACATCTCCCCTCTGTCCGTTAGCTTTCAAGATAGCCTTGGACGTAAAGGATGCGGCCGAGAAGGTTGAAGGGGTGAGGAAGGTTAATGTGGAGGCCGTAAATTTCCTGTGGACCAATCAGTTGAATGAGTTCCTTAAAGAGAAAGGTTGAGAACCTCACCTCCTGCCTATGTAACAGGTCCAGGTCCCTTCCGTGGCGAGCATCGGATCTGGCCTTTCGCCCTTGAGGTTCCCCTCAAGCCATTGGTGCAACTTTTCGGAGATCTCCTCGAGGACAGCTTTTTCGTCCCTGGATCTATCGTAAAGCTCTAAAGGATCCTCTATTATATTAAAGAGTTCAAGTTCACCATCCTTGTGCCATATCAGCTTCCAAGGAGGGGAGATGTAGGCTCTGTGCTCCCCGGACTCCACGACTATCTCCTCTCTGGCCCTTCCTTTCCCCTCGGCCAGGGGTAGCAGGCTCGCTCCGTCGAACTTATCCGGAAGCTCGGGCATGCAGGCCCGGACCCTATCGAACCCAGGCCGCTCCTGGAGGGGGAAGTATTCCAATATCGTCGGAAGGTTGTCCACATGCTGTACGAACCCTGAGACCTTCCTGCCCTTAGGACCCATTGGGTCCCTGAGCACGAGGGGCACGCGGATCGTGGTCTCGTGCACCGTGCCGTGTCCCCACAGCCCGTGGAGCCCAAGGTCCTCCCCGTGGTCGCTCGTGACCATAACTACGGTTTCGTCGTATATTCCAAGCTCTTCGAGCTTCTCCAGGACCTCCCCTATGCAGTGGTCCACGTAGAAGACCTCGTCGTCGTATAGGTCTATGCTGAGCCCATCTCCTCCCTCAGGAAGCCTGTCGGCGGGCCCCCATCCGGGAACGTAGTCGTACCCCCCCGGAGCTCTCCTCACCTCTAAATCCCCCTTGAACTTTCCCCTGAACCCTTGGGGCATGTTGTAAGGTGTGTGTGGGTCCCAGTAGTGCACGAAGCAGAAGAAGGGTTCATCGGCGTGGCTTTCGAGCCAGGGGAGTAGCCGTCGGTTCACCTCTCCTGCGGTTATGTGGTGATGGAGCCAGGCAGGGGACCTCGTTACATTTATGTAGAACTCGAAGCCTCTGACGAACTGCTTCATATGCGAGCGGAAGTTTATGAGGTTGTCGAAGGCTGCCGTGGTGTAGTCCCCCCTTGCCCATATAAGCTCGGGAAGCGTAACGATCCTGTCGTCCAGCAGAGGGGCGTTGGGCACGTTCCAAGGGGTAAGGTAGAAACCGTGGTTTATCGCTGCAAGGCCCGTGAAGAGGCTCGTGAACCCGGGACCTGTGGCTATAGCGGAGGCGTAGGAATCCTCGAAGAGGACGCCTTCCTCGGCAAGCCTATCTATGTTGGGGCTCGTCCTCCTGAAGTAACCGTAACAACTGAGGTGGTCCGACCTCAAGGTGTCCACGACGAACCATAGCACGTTCATAGCTCCTCCCCATCGGGGAAATATACTACAAAGTTCCCTCCAGGTCAAGGAGGCCCCGTAAGGGCTTGACAAGTGTCCGTAGTTGTGGTAGATTAATGGATTAAAGAAGGGCAGGAAGGTATGAGGGTATCCCGGAGGAGACATTGGGTCTTAGGTCTTGTGGCCCTAGGGCTCGGGGCGTTCCTGACAGCGAGCCTCCTTTCGTGGAGCTCGGGGGACCTTACGCTACCCCCCGGCCAGGTCAGGAACTGGGGAGGGGTGTTAGGGGTGAAGCTCGCGGGCTTAGGCTACGGGCTTTTGGGCTACGGGATATGGCTGATGCCGGTCCTGGCCTTCGCCTGGGGGTGGAGGCTCCTCAGGGGCCTTCCCTTAAGGGGGACGATGCTCAGGTCCGCAGGATGGCTTGCGGTGGTGGTGGTGCTGGACGTCCTGGCGGCGAGGTTATCCCCTGATCTGGGCGGGAAAGCAGGAAGGGTTTTGAGTTCCAGAGTCTTCCT
>DTYS01000229.1 GCA_012961755.1 Candidatus Latescibacterota bacterium | reverse complement strand
TCCCCACAGGCCTCCCATCTTGGGGTATACTGACAGGGAGAACAGGGCAAGTTCTTGCTGATCGCCCGCACCCGAGGTCCCAAGGGGATGTTCTTCGATATGCGGGTGGGGCCGAAGAACACGAAAGTCGGGACGCCCAAAGCGCCGGCCATATGTGCAGGACCGCTGTCGTTTCCGATGAACAGACAACATCTCTTCAAAGCTCCTGCGGTGCCAGGGATATCATATCTCCCCAGAAGGTTATATACTTCAGGCCAACCCTCAGGGTCGAACCTGGCCGCCTCGGACGGCCCACCTATAAGGGCCACCTTGTATCCCCTCTCCACGAGCTTCCAGGCCAGCTCTTTGAAATACGGCCACCTCTTCCTCCGCCATGCAGGATGGTCCAAGGTGGTATCTGAAAGGGCCACGACCTTCTCTTCTTCCCCCCAGGGGACATCGACATCACGCAGGGGGCAGTAGGGCTCGGGCGTGGGGCCAGAATATCCCATGAGCCTCGGTATCTTCATGTGGTATTCCGACTCGTGCAGGTCCGGGTCGTCCATCTGGACCTTGTATAGCCTCCCTCCGCACTGTTTCCTGAGCTTCCTTCCGAAGGCCCTCTCGTAATCTGCGGACCAAACCGTGTAGAACCCTATGTCGTAGGAGGTATCGTCCTCGGGCTCGGTTATGACCTTCACCCCGAGGCCATCCAACACTTCGACCGATGGCTTCCTTCCCAGCACCACGATCTCAGCCTCTGGAAGTAGCTCCTTCAAAGCCCTCAGGGCAGGGGTGAGCATCACCGCGTTCCCTACGCCCTGGTCCATCACCACCAAGATTCTTCGGTACCTGCCCAAGGCACCGGGCTTAGAGATCTTAGACTCCACCCTTACGAGGGCCTCCCGGACTTTATCCCATCCCGGCTTCGTTCGAAGGGCCTTCGTAAAAGCGAGCCTGGCGTCCACGAGCCATCCGTCCTCCTCGTACGCCCTTCCCAAGGCGTAGAGGGCCTCCGGGTAGTCCCCTTTAAGCTCCACGGCCCTGCGGAGGGCGTCCTGTGCATCCTCCAACCTGCCGGACCTGAATGCCATAACCCCTAGGTTGTGATAGGCCGTGGCGTCGTAAGGCATGAGCTCGGCTGCCCTTCGGAAGGCACCCCATGCTTCCTCGACCTTCCCCAGGGTCGCATAAGCCCTGCCCAGGCCGTAGTACGCCTCCCCACGGTTGTGGTTATCCTCCACAGCCCTAAGGTAGACCACAGCGGCGGCCTCCGGGTCCCTTCCCAAGAGCCTCTCAGCTCGCCTTATCAGATCTTCGTAGGACATCTCTACGTGCCTAATCTACCTCTATGCTCACCCTCCCGCCCAACGGCCTGCAGAGCTCCTCGTACTTCTCCCTTACATCGGGTTGGTCCTGCACGAGCTCGAGCGACCTTTCCAGGGCCCCCTTTGCTCCCTCAACATCCCCGGTCCGCTCGAGCGCCTCCGCCAGAGCTTTATAGACCTGGCTCACCTCTACCTTCCGACCATATAGGACCTTACCATCATCCACGGTCCTGAGCCACTCCCTGAGGACGACCACGGCATCCTCCGGCCTGTCCCAGGCCAGGTAGAGCCTGCCCAGCCTCAATGTCGCCTCAGGGTCCTCCACGTTGAGCTTTATGGCCTGGGCCAGGAACGCCTCCGCCTGCTCGTTCATCCCCTGTTCAGCACAGCACGTTCCGAGATGCCTGAAGGCATCGCCGTCCTGAGGGTCGTCGAGGACCACCTGGTAGAAGTGCCCGAGCGCCTCCCCGTAGGCTCCCCTGTATTCTAAAAGGAGCCCCATCATAAAGTGAAACGGTCCCACGTCCGGATGAAGCTTAAGGAATTCTTCGAGGAGCTCCTCCGCCTCTTCGTACCTGTTCTGCCTCAGGTAGAGCGAAAGTATCCCGACCTCAGCGTCCAGGAAATCCGGCCGGACGGTCAGGGCCTTCGCCAGGAAGGCCTCGGCCTCCTTCTCCATCCCGAGGGCCGCGCAGCACTCCCCGAGCTTAGTGTAAGCTTCGAAGTCATCCGGCTCCCTAATCACCACCTGCCTGAAACGTTCTAAGGCCCTTACATAATCCCCCTTTATCTGGTAGAATATACCGAGGTTGAAGTAAGCCTGGGTTAACTCGGGATCGAGGTCCAAGGCCTTGAGGAAGTAAGCTTCGGCCTCGTCGTGGTCCCCGTGCAGGGCTATGACGCCACGGTAGTTCCAATAGGTCGGCCCAAATTCGTCGTCGAGTTCGAGGGCCCTTTCCAGGAAAGGTAGGGCCTCCTCATATCTCCCCCTCCGAACGAGCCATTCGGCGGCCCCGGCCTGTACTTCGAAGGAATCCGGCCTAGCCCTTGCTTCCTTCAACACCCTTTCGTCCTCGGACATCTCTACCTCCCTTTTACGTTCCTCTTCAACACCTCCACAACCTTCCTCAACTCCTTCGTCCCCGTTCCGGCCGCCCTCCTGTTCTCTTCCTCTATCCTTGTGTAAAGTTCCTCCCTGTACACACCTACCTCCCCCGGAGCATCTATGCCCAGGCGGACCTGGCGACCTTCCACTCCGACGACGGTGACCTTCACCTTATCCCCTATGATTATACTCTCACCGAGCTTCCTTGTCAGTATCAACATCCCCGAGGAGAGGATAGGACAGAGCGAAGGCGTCGGAATCTATTATCACCTGCCTTCCTTTCCCGTTCTTTACATCTATCAATATGGGACCTTTGAGGTTGACGGTGACAGATTCGGGCTCCCTTCCCAGCGTCACGACCACGTAAACCGCCTGATCCCGTCTTCCTTTCAGGTACAAGCTTATGCCCTCCCTGTATCCCTCTACGACGTCCCCGGGTAACAGGGGGAGGCAGAACTCCGGCTCGTCCAAGCTCATGAGCCATAGGAAGGGGCGGTCCACGTCGGTCTCCAACAGGACGAACCTCTTGTACTCGGGGAAACCTATTATCCCCTCTTCGAAGTATATCACCTTGTCCTCCGACACGGTCAGCTCACCGAACTGTCTGGTGTATATCCTCATGTCCCCAGGAAGTCCACGAGGCTCGGCTGGAGCACCCTGCTTCCTACCTCCAACGCGGCAAGGTAGACCATCTCCTGCAGCTGAAGTTCCATCACGGCTCTGGCTATGTCCGTCGACTCCACCATGTTCAGAAGGCCCTGGACCTCTACCTTCTCCCTCTCCAAAAGTTCACCTGTGGCTTCTACCCTTTCCATACGGGTCCCCAGCTCGGCCAGACGGGCATCTAACCTGTCCAATATCTCATCGACATCCGAGAGGGCCTCCTTTATACCCTCCCTATCGTCCCTGACCAGGGAATCCCTGACCCTTATCAACGCCCGGAACGCGTCGGGCTCTCCGCCGAACACTTCGGAACCCGGCATATTAACCTGGACCCTCAGACCTTCCCCTACGGCCCTGTACATCTTCCCGGAGATGCCCTTCGGGTTTTCGGAGACCGAGCTTACCTCCCTCGTCCTGTAGCTTACATAGTATTCCGTCCCGTCGGACATGTCTCCGGAGGAAAGCACTGTTATAGTGCCCCTTTCGTAGTCCAGGGTGTAGTCCACACCCTCGGTGTAGATGTTCGTTCCGTCGGTCACGACCACGGACCCCTCCTCTATACGCGCGTGACCGAGGGGGACCGGGGTGTCGTACGCTGCCCTGAACTTCTCATCGACCTTGTAGGACGCGGTGTATGGAGCTGTAAGGGTTTCGGTCCCTCCGAATATGTACCTTCCCTCCTTCCTAGAATTGGCCGTCCGGATGAGGCCCTCCAGAAGCTGATCTATCCCGCACGCCATGGCCTTCCGGGCCTGGGCATCGGTGGAACCGTCCATGGCCCTCAGGAGGACCATCTTAGCCTCGGAGAATACCTGCCAGGTATCCCTGAGGGCTAACTCGGTGGACTCCATCCAGTCCTTGGCCTCGTCGACGTTCTCCTTGTAGCCCTCCAGACGCTTCACCGAGGACCGCAGCCGGAGCACCCTTTCAACGCCCGCAGGATCGTCCGAGGGCCTGTTTATCCTCTTTGCCGTGGCTATCCGGGTCTGCAGCCCGGAGAGGTCGACTCGGTTCCTGTCGAGGTCGTAGAGGAAGATGGAACTCAACATCTTGTGGGTTACCCTCATATCCTCTACCTCAGCATGTCCAAGGTGGTCCTTATCATCTCGTCCAGGACGGAGGTGAGCTTAGCAGCCGCGGAGTAGGCGTGTTGGTACTGTATCAACTTTATCATCTCCTCGTCCAAGGATACACCGATCACGGATTCTCTCTGGTTACGGAGGCGTTCCCAAAGAAGTTCGTGGTTCTCCCTCATAAACCTCGCTTCTTCGAGGTCCTGGCCCACCTGGGCTATCAGGGACCTATAGTGGTCGTCCAAGGTAGAGGTCCCCAGAGTTCTTTCGTATTCCAAGTCCGCTATGTCCAAAGCGTTGCTTCCATCTCCCGGACCGCCGTCCTTGGAGGCGGCTATCTTGGACGGGTTCCCTACGACCTCATCGCTGAGTTCTATGTCCCCAGCCCCCTCGACTTCGGATTTGAAGAAGTTTATTCCCGTAGCACCGTCTAAGGTGTATCCCTCCCTATGGATGGAGTTCACCCGCTCCACAAGCGTCCTGGCGAGCAGGTCCAACCTTTCCAGGTATGATCCTACCTTATCCCTGGCCTCCAATATCCCACTGAGCTCCCCCCCTGAGATCTCCACCTCCGCCGAATCTGCCTCCCATACCACCTCCTTTATGGAACGGTCCCCCTGCAAGGCCGGAGCCGTCGCAAGCCTCGAGGCCTCCCTCCCTTCGACCAAGGGCCTCCCGGAGAGGTATACGTTCACCGTTCCGTCGGCCCCTTCTATCACCTTCACGTCTACAAGTTCGGCGAGCCTATCCAGAAGCAGGTCCCTCCTGTCCCTCCCATCGTTCGCCGGGTGGCCGGAGACCTCCGAATTGAGTATCCTAAGGTTGAGCTCAGCTATCTGGTCAGCTATACGGTTTATCTCCTCAACCTTGGAGCCCACCGAAGTATTCATGTTATACCGCACATTCCTGAGCCGTCCCCTGAGCCTGTGGAAGGCTTCCACAAGGGCCCGTGCCTTGCCTAGCACCACCTGCCTTGCGGCCGTGCTCTCGGGCCGGTCAGCTAAGGCCCTCCAACTGTCCCAGAACTCCCTTAAGATGGCGTTCAGACCTCCTTCCGAAGGTTCGGAGAAGGTCCCCTCCACCTCGCTCAATGTCCTCTCGGCCTGCTTCCATCTACCAAGTTCACCGCCAGCCGTCCTGACCTGCTCGTCCAGGAACCTGTCCCTTTCCCTCTCTATCGTCTCGACCTGCACCCCGGTCCCCAAGGTCCCGTAGGGGGTCTCCAAGGGGGTCCTTGGCTCCGAGATGACCCTTTGGCGGGTGTACCCTTCCGTGTTCGCGTTGGCTATGTTATGTCCCGTGACCTGTATACCGTATTGTTGGAACTCTAAGGCGCTCTTTGCTATATGTAACACATCGAGGATCCCCGGCATACGTCCTCCTAAGCCTCCAAGTCGACCAGAAGGGGCCCGGCCTTGCAGCCTGCCCCCCCGTACCCGGATTTAGCCTCCGTTAAGAGCTGAATGTTCCTCTCCACGAAGGTCAAGGCATGTTCTATCAGGAACATGTTTGTCTCGCTGGTACGACGGACCTTCATGAGGAGCTCTAGGAGGGTCTCCCTAAGTTCGGAAAGCCTCCTACTGTACTCTTCCTCTACCGCTGAGATGATCTGTGGGAGGTTGGGCCTCCCAGAGGGAAGGTCCAGGCGTCCGGCGAGGTCCCTGACGACCTCCTCCTTCTCGTCCTCCAACATCTGGGTCCTCTCCAATATTTCGGCCTTCCTGCGCACGCTCCTTACGAACCCTCCTTCGTTCCCCTGGACGAGGGCCTTCCTCTGTTCTAAAAGGGCGTCCAAAAGGTTACGGAAGGCCGCCACTTCCTCCTCCATAAGCCCTATCATATGGGAGAGCACACCTTGAACACCTCTGTCCATCTCGTAAGGGCCCCCTTCTTCGATCATATGTTCTGTCTGAGTTCAGAGTAAAGCATGCGACCCAGCTCCGTGCCCCTCTTGGACGCCAGCTTCGCCACCTCGTAGGTCCACATATCCCTGTATATCCCCTCCCCTAAGCTTTCCCCGAGCATCCCCTCCCTGGGCACCGTCCTCCTCATGGCCTTGAAGAGATGATAGAAGAATATAGCAGCGAAGTCCTCACAGGCCTTTCTGAGCTTCCTGTCCTCGTCCGTCGAGGTAGTAAGCTCGTAGGATATGGAATCTATATGCATAACTTTACCTCCAGTTACATGATGACCAGCTCAGCCCTGAGCGCTCCTACTTCCTTCAAGGCCTGGAATATGGCTATGAGGTCCCTCGGGGATACGCCGAGGGCGTTCAGAGCCTTGGCCAGATCTTCCACCGTGGCGGATGCGGGCATGACCGATATGCCGGCAGGTTCGGCCTCGGCCGTTATCTGAGCCTTAGGCACTACCACGGTCCCCCCGCGTGAGAAGGGGGGAGGTTGGGAGATGACGGGGGTTACGCCAACCCTTATAGTGAGGTTCTCGTGAGCTACGGCAACCTCCGATATCCTGACGTACCTTCCCGCTACGACGGTGCCCGTGCGCTCGTTTATGACCACCCTCGCGACCTCGTCCGGCTCCACCTCTATATGTTCCAAGGAAGCGAGCAACCTGGCAATCCCTCCCTCAACCCTGTACTCCCTGGGCACGGGGACGACAACGGTGCCGGCCTCCTTCGCCAAGGCGACTTCCTTACCCCCGAAGAGGGAACTATTGATCGTTTGGGCTACGCGCACGGCCGTCGTGAAGTCCGGCTGCCGCAGGATCAAGGTCAGGGTGTCCTTCGGAAACTTGAAGTCCGGGACCTTCTCAACTATCCCTCCCTCGGGAACCCTCCCGACCAGGGTGTAGCTCCTCCTCAGCCTCTCCCCTATGCCGGCCTCTACGTTGAAGCCCCCTATGGAGACCGGTCCCTGGGCGTAGATGTATACCTCCCCGTCCCTTCCGACCAAAGGGGTCATCAGGAGCGTCCCCCCCTCCAAGCTCCGCGCGTCCCCCAAGGAGGATACCACCACATCGACCTTGCTTCCCTCGCGCGCGGAGGGGGGAACGGACGCTGTGACCATAACCGCGGCCACGTTGCGCAACCTCATCCTTCCCCTCGACACTGATATTCCAAAATGTTTCAACATATTAGCCACAGCTTGAGCCGTGAACGTCACCCCACTCCTGTCCCCGGTCCCGTCCAGGCCGACCACGAGGCCGTATCCCACGACAGGAAACTCCTCCATCCCCTGCACCCTTACGAGGTCCTTTACCCTAACGGGAACAGCCCAGGAGTTACTGATCAGACAGAAGGATACTATGCAGTTTAGGACGTTGAACATAGAACCTCTAAAACAGCCATCCAAGAAGCCAGCCCAGGATCCCGATCCTCTGGCCCCTGTAATAGGGTCCCTTGCCCTTGTACGATATCTTCAGATCCGCTATCTGGTAGGAATACACCGTATTTTCGGGGGATATATCCTCCGGCCTCACTACGCCGGTGATGGTGATCTCCTCCTCGTCCCCGTTTATCTCTACGGACCTGGTCCCCCTGATGATGAAGTTCCCGTCCTCCGTCCTTCCCACCACCTTCACCGTAACCCTCGCCCTCAGCTCTCCCTTACGGGAGACCGAGGCGTTCCCCTCGTGTCTGGCCTCCCTCTTCTCGCTCGCCCCCATAAGGGGTATGAACGAGAGGGGACCCTGTCCTGCGGTGGTGGAGAAGCTGTGGCCTCCGCTCCTTTTGGCCTCGGACTTGGTCTCGGAGGAGGCCTTGCTCTGCTCCATCACGAGCACGGTGAGCACGTCCCCGACCTTACGGGCCCTATGGTCGGCGAACAGGGAGCCGACCTCTCCGGCGCATATGTCCCACAGAAGGACTAAGGATGCTATCCACACGTTCCCTCCCGCGCGGCTAAGGGGCTACGACGACCACGGTGTGTCCGTCCACCACCCTCCCCATCACGACCTTTCCCGACCTTACGTTCCTCACGGATATGATCTCCCCGATCCTGCCGTCCACCTTCGCTTCCCCTTCTGCCTCAGCCAGTATCCCGGGAAGGACGACCCTAATCGTGACCCTATCGCCCCTGTGGACGACAGGAGGCTCCTCTAAGAGGCCCTTCCTCAACAAGCTCCCCGCCCCGATTATTCCCTTAGTCCTGAGGCCGATGGCTTCCTTAGGGGACCTGACTATGTCCCTGGGCAGGAAAGTGGTCTCCCTCCTTACGACCTTTACATCTTCCTCCGATATGATATGGTGCCTGTCCACCCTGTGCTTCAGGATCGCCACAGGACCGAAGGTCCTGACGGACACCCTGACCGGGAAGGTCCTTACGGGATAACCCTCCTTAAGTTCCTCGACGTAGACCACCAAGTCCCCCCTCGCCCTCGTCTCGGGAAGGAGGATCCGGAATTCGGGGATGGAAGGTAACCTAGAGAACACCCTTACCCTGACCTCGTCCTCGGGGTTGGCCTCCTCGAAGAGCTCCTCCAGAGCTCTCCCGAGGTCCGACCCCCAGGCGGAAAGCCAGAGAAGGATTCCGATGACGACGGCCATCCGATTCCTCCTGAATAGATCACCTCTTTATATTGTTCGCCGTGGAAAGCATTTCATCGGATGTCTTTATAACCTTTGAGTTTATCTCATAAGCTCTCTGAGCAACTATCATCTTAACCATAGCCCCCACCACGTCCACGTTCGAACGCTCCAGGTAACCCTGATGGAGCTCCCCCATCTCCCCAGAGCCGGGCGGGCCCACCAAAGGCTCGCCGGACGCCACGGTCTCCTCGTAGAGGTTCCCCCCAACGCTCCTTAGCCCTCCAGGGTTTACGAACCTAACGAGCTCTATCTGTCCCACCTCCTCCGGCTCGACCTCGCCTGCAAGCTTCACCCTGACTACCCCATCCCTGCTTATGCTTATCTCTTCGGCGTCCAACGGGATAGTGATGGGAGGTTCAAGGGCGAAACCGTCAGAAGTTACTACCCGTCCCTCAGGGGAGAGTCTGAAGGAACCGTCCCTGGTGTAATAGACCTTACCGTCCGGCCTCAGAACTTGGAAGAACCCATCCCCACTTATGGCTACGTCCAAGGGGTTACCGGTCCGGACGAGTTCTCCCTGGGAGAACCTCCTAACCGTGGCTACCGGCCTGGTCCCATGGCCTATCTCTATTCCGACGGGAGTTTGAGCTTGGCCCGTGGAGGTCGCCCCCTGGGGCTTGACCTGTTCGTATATGAGGTCCTGGAAGTGCACGTCCCCCTCTTTGAACCCCGTAGTGTTGACGTTGGCCAAGTTGTTCGCGAGGACGTCGACGTAGAGCTGCTGCGCGTACATCCCGGTAGCAGCTATCTCCATAGCCCTGTTCATATTCTCACCTCCTCGGACAGGACCTTCCGACCTTACCTTCCTACCCTGCCCACCTCGTTTACGGCCTTCTTCAGGGTCTCGTCCTGGGCGAGGAGCGCCCTCTGTTCGGCCTCGTAAGCCCTGTAGTTGGCGATCATCCTGACCATCTCGGCCATGGGGGAGACGTTCGCCCCCTCCAAGAACCCCTGCCTTATCCTGAAGTCCTCGGCGGGCCTCCCCTCGACGTCGGCCGCAAAGAGCCCACCCCCCACCTTCCTTAAAGCTCCGAGGTCATCGAAATCCTCTACCCTCAACTTTCCTAGGACGACGTCTCCGACCTTGACGGTACCGTCCTCTCCGAAGCTGACGGCCCCCCCGAGGTCGAGCTCTAAGGCCCCTCCCTCGCCCAGGACCGGATATCCGTCCGCCGTGACCAAGGTCCCCTCTTCGTCCAAGGAGAAGTGCCCGTCCCTCGTATATCTTACTCCCTCGGGTGTCCGGACCGCGAAGAAACCCCTCCCCTGTATCGCGAGGTCTAAGGGACCTCCCGTCCTGACGAGCGGTCCTTGGCTGTGGTCGGTCCGCACCCTGAGGACCCCCTCCGGTCCATAGGTCCCCTCCAGGACCCCTCGGAATAGGACCCTGTCCCT
The DNA here is from genome assembly GCA_012961755.1 of Candidatus Latescibacterota bacterium. GTDB lineage: Bacteria > Latescibacterota > 4484-107 > B68-G9 > B68-G9 > B68-G9. The sequence goes on along the minus strand of DTYS01000229.1, from coordinate 8,665 downwards.
CTTAAACCCGACGGTCCCGACGTTGGCCATGTTGTTCGCCAGGACCTCCTGGACCAGTTCCCTGGCCAACATTCCGGACGCGGTTATGTAGATCCCCTTTATCATTCCTCCCGAAGGATGAAGCAAATCCTATACCACAGCTTAAAAGAGCTTCCCCGGCCCTTGGGTTCCGTACAGCTCCTCCTGACTGAGGACTTTTTTGCCTATCTAAGAAGGAAAAAAAAGCCGGGATGTCGATCGCATCCCGGCATCTGCCGTCTATATCAGCCCTCGTTCCCTATACTGGTGCAGCTTGTTACGAAGAGTCCTCACGCTGATCCCTAAGCGCTGGGCCGTGCGGGTGCGGTTTCCTCCCTCCTCCCGCAGGGTCTTGAGTATAAGCCTCCTCTCCATCTCCGCCAAGGTGGTAGCTCCCCCGTCCGGCTCCTCCCTGAACATGCTTCCTATGAGGAAGTGTTCAGGCTTCAATACCTTACCCTTGGCCAGTATCACGGCCCTTTCCACAGCGTTCTCGAGCTCTCTGATGTTCCCAGGCCAGTCGTAGTCCATCAAGATCTCCATCGCTTTCTCCGAGACCGCAAGTCCCTCCTTCCCCTCCCTCTCCCCGTACATCTTCAGGAAGTGCTGGACCAAAAGGGGGATGTCCTCCTTCCTCTCCCTCAAAGGGGGGATGTATATCGGCACGACCTGGAGTCGGTAATAGAGGTCCTCCCTGAACTTCCCTTCCTGGACGGCCTTCCAGAGGTCCCGGTTCGTCGTGGCTATCACCCTGACGTCGACCCTGAGCGTCCCTTCCCCCCCAACCCTTTGGAAGGTCCCATCCTGAAGTACCCTCAGGAGCTTCGCCTGCACCGCGGGAGTTATCTCTCCTATCTCGTCCAAAAGTAAGGTCCCTCCGTCGGCCAGTTCGAACCTCCCCCTGGACCTTTTGACCGCATGCGTGAAGGCCCCCTTCTCGTGCCCGAAGAGCTCGCTCTCCACGAGGCTCTCCGGGATGGCCGCGCAGTTGAGCTTAACGAAGGGGCCATCCCTTCTAGGGCTGAGACGATGTATGGCATCAGCCACGAGCTCCTTCCCCGTACCACTTTCCCCATGTATTAACACCGTCGCCTTGGTTGGTGCAACCATCTCTATCATCTCCAAGACCTTGCGTATAGCATGGCTTTGTCCTATTAACGTCCTCAGCCCCTGAACCTTCTCAAGTTCCCTCTTCAGCCTTATGTTCTCGCTTATGAGCCTCTTCCTCTCCAGGGCCCTGTTCACTACCACCTCCACCTCATCCACCGAGAAGGGCTTGGTAAGGTAATCGTACGCCCCCATCTTCATAGCTTCGACGGCGTTCCGGATGGTCCCGTACGCCGTTATCACCACGACCTCGGTATCGGCGAAGTCCCTCTTTACCGACTCCAGGACCGTCATCCCGTCCACCCCCGGCATCCTCACGTCGGTTATCACTAGGTCGTACCCCTTCTCCTCCACCTTCCTCAGCGCCTCCTCCCCGTCCTCGGCGGTATCCACGTTGTACCCCTGCCTTAAGAGGGCCTCCTTAAGGAAGTCCAACATAAGAGGATCGTCGTCGACCACCAGAATTCTACCCTGAGCCATGAGCCCCTCCTATCTCAGACTTGGGATGCGGACGATGAACTTCGACCCCTTTCCCGGCTCGCTCTCTACGGATACCTCCCCCCCGTGCAGGTGTACCATCTTCTGCACTAACGCCAGCCCGAGCCCTACCCCCTTGGCCTTCGTGGTGAAGAAGGGATCGAAAGCCCTCCTCTTGACCTCCTCGGTCATCCCCATCCCAGAGTCCGAGACCTCCAGACAGGCCCAACCCTCGTCCCTGTACCCCCTGACCTTCAACTCCCCTCCCTCGGGCATGGCCTGGACGGCGTTTGAGAAAAGGTTAAATAGCACCTGCTGTAAGAGCTCGGTGTCCACGTACGCCCTCACCGGCTCCGAAAACTCCAAGGAGAACTTCACCTTCTCATCGCATCCGAGCTGGAAGAACCTCAGGGCCTCCTCTGCCACTTCCCTCAGGTCCATCTCCCTGAGGTCCGGGGTGAGGGGCCTGGTGTAGGTCAAGAGGTTGGTGACTATCCTGTCCAACCTGGCGAGCCCCTCGGCCATCTTCCTCACCAACTTCCTCTTAGGGTCGGCCTCCTCCATATCCCTCTCCAGAAGCTCCAGATATCCCCCTATAGCCCCGAGGGGGTTCCTGACCTCGTGGGCCACGTTCGCGGCCATCTCCCCCAATGCTGCCATTGTCCTCGACCTCTCAAGTTGCTCCTCTAAGGCCCTGACCTCGGATAGGTCCCTGAGCACCTCCACCGCACCGAGCTTCCTTCCGATCCCGTCCGTTACGAGGGCCGTGCTGGAGTCCACGGGCACCATCCTCCCGTCCCTTGTGCTGACCTCCCTCTTGGTCCCCACCTCCCTGCCGGTCCTGAGGGTCTCGAGGATCGGGGTCCCGTCGTCCGCTCCGAAGACTTCGGTGTAGGGCCTTCCGAGGACCTCCTCCTTCCGGTAGCCGGTTATGCGCTCGGCCGCCCTGTTGAATATCGTTACCTTGCCCTCCATATTCACGACCACGACTCCGTTGGCCACGCTCTCCAGGACGCTGGAAAGGTAGCCCTTCAGCTCCTGAACCTCCTTCAGGGTCCTTTGAAGGTTCCTGTTGCGCTCCTCCAGCTCTACGTTGAGCTTGAGGACTTCCCTACGGAGGGCTACGTAGGCATCCCTGAGCCCGTCCGTGGACTCCCGGAAGGACTGGAGGACTTCATCCAGCCACCCTTCGCTCATTCGTCCCCCTGAGCACTAAGGACGACTGCTCTGCTTAAGGTGACGCCTTTCGGCCTCGGAGAACTTAACGGAGGTTCTGTCTTAAGCCTGAGGTCGAACTACCTACAACTTCTCGGCGGAGGACATATCGAGCCCTACCCCCATCTCCAGTCCTACCTCGAACTTTCAAGCCTTGTTACCATATCCATATCCCCCCTTCCAGGTCGGCCAGCTTCTTCCTGAGCCTCCTGTTCTCCCGGCTCATCCTCCATTCTTTCATGACTTGTTCGATGATCTTCTCCAGCTCGTCGAGGCGGAAGGGCTTAACTATGTAATCGTACACCCCGCTCTCGGCGGCCTCCTTCACCGACTCCACGCTCGGGTATCCTGTCATAATGAGCACTAACATATCGGGGTCGTCCTCTCGGACCCTGCGGGCGAGCTCTATCCCATCCATGCCGGGAAGCTTGAGATCGAGCAACCCTATCTGGAACTTCCTGTTCGAGATAACCTCAAGGGCTTCCTCCCCGCTCCCCACGGCTACTACCTCGTACCCCCTGCTCTTGAAGAACTCCTCGAGTATCTCCCTCAGGGAGTCCTCGTCCTCCACTAAAAGCATAGACCTATCGTCCACCTTCGTACTCCAGCTTTATGAATATCTTCTCCCCACAGGAACATACGACCTCTATCTGGTCCACCCGATCTCCGGAACGGCGGGTCCTGACCTCCGGCTGCGGAGGAGGTCCGTTGGAGGTCCTATCCACCGAAACCTCCAGAGGAGCGTCCTCCAGAACCTGGTGACCTTTGATCAACTTCGCCACTTCTCCTCCCTCACTTGGACCCGTGGATGTCCAGCATCTTTTCCCTACCCTTAAGGTACTCCGTGAGCACTGGGTCGGTGAGGTTAGCTAACCTCCGCGTGATCTCCTTTATCTTTAAGCACTGTTCCTCTATGATCCTAAGTTTGCGTACCACACCTTCGTCCGAATCCTTCAACTGGGAGAGGAGGAGTTCGGCGTTCCCTAGGATGACTCCTAAGGGGTTGTTTATCTCGTGGTTCACAGCTATGGCCGTTTGGACGATGGCCTCCCTCCTCTGAGCCTGTATAAGTTCTTCCTTTAACCTCTTAGACGTCCGATGTGCTTCCACAGCCCTCCTCGCCACCTCGGGCACGACTAAGAAGTACATACCGGACTTTACGACGTAATCGTACGCCCCCCCCTTCATCGCCTCCACGGCCACCTGCTCGTCCCCATGGCCGGTTATCATCACCACGGGAAGGTCCACCCCTCTAAGCTCCTTCAACACCTCCAGTCCATCTATGTCCGGAAGGGAGTAATCCAAGAGTATCACATCGTACCCTTCCCCTGCCCTCTCCAAACATTCCCCTCCCGAGCCCACAACATCGGAGACTATGTTCTCCCTCTCCAAGCAGGCCCGCATCAGCTCCGCATGGTCCGGATTGTCCTCCACGACCAGAGCTCTGAGCACCTCCATTCCTATCCTCCCGGGGACCAGAGACGCATCACCTGGTCCATGGTCCTTACCAGCTCTTCGAACCTTGTGGGCTTGACCACATATCCGGTCGCCCCTTGTTCGTAAGCTACCTTCATGTCCTGCGGGTGCACCGATGTGGTAAGCACGACCACGGGAAGCCCGGAACGTCCCCTGACCCACGAGAGAAGGGAAAACCCGTCCGTCTTGGGAAGCTTGAGGTCCAAGAGGATCAGGTCCACGCTCTCCTTCTCCATAAGCTCCTTCGCAGAAGGCACATCCCCCACCACATGTACCTCTGAGGCCCCCACCCTCTCCAACGCTGCCCGGACGAGCTCGACATGGTCGGGATTATCCTCCACGAGCAACACTTTCATCCCTCCTCCCCTTTGGGAAGGGTAAAGAAGAAGGTGCTCCCCTGGCCGGGGCTGGACTCGGCCCATATCCTTCCCCCGTAGTTCTCCACTATCCTTTTCGCTATCGTCAACCCCATCCCGGTCCCCCGCACCCCCTTCTTGTCCTCAAGCCTTCTGAACATCTCGAACACCTTATCTATGTGCTCGGGCTCTATCCCTATTCCGTTGTCCCGGACGAAGAAGAGGAAGTCCTCCTCCCTTTCCTCGCATCCCACCACAACCTCCGGAGGTCGTCCGGGGTGTGAGTAGTTCAGGGCGTTATCTAAGAGGTTAAAGAAGACCTTCCTCAGGTGCTCCGGGTCCCCCCAAACCTTAGGAAACTTCCCTACGGTTTCCACCGTCCCCCCGGCCTCCTCGGCCTTGCCCTTAAGGTCCTCCAAGGTTTCCCGGATGATCTCTTCTAAGTTTACCTTTTGCTTAGCCTTAACTACCCTGCCTGCCCTGGAGAACTCTAGGAGGTCCCCTATCAACCTCTCCATATATAGGGCGTTGTCCCTAACCCTTTCCAAGTAGTGCCTGAACCTATCGTCCATCCTGTCCCCGTAGGTCTCCATGAGGAGGGACGTGAACCCCTCTATGCTCACCACCGGGGCTTTGAGGTCGTGGGATACGGTGTAGACGAACTGTTCCAGCTCTTCGTTCTTCTCCTGAAGTTCCCTCGTGCGTTCTTCCACCAGCCTCTCCAGGTCCTGCGCGTACTCCCTGAGCTTCCTCCTCATGGCCCTGCGCTCCTCGGCCCTTCTGAGCGCCACCTTGAGCACGTCTACCTGGATCGGCTTTTGGAGGAAGTCCGAGGCCCCCTCCCTCAGGGCCCTTATGACCATATCCATGTCCCCGAACCCGGTCATTACTATGACCTCCACTTCGGGGTCCATTCCCTTGACCTCCTTGAGCACTTCTAATCCGTCTATGCCCGGCATAAGCACATCCACTATCACAACCTGTGGCCTTTCCCTCTTGAATACGGTCAGCCCTTCCTCTCCGTCCTTGGCCGTGAGGCTGGTGTAACCTTCGGATCGGAGGAATTCGTCCAAGAGCTTCAAGATTATCCTATCGTCGTCTATGCTCAGCACCTTGAACATGGCCGATTCATAAGGTACATCCCTTCCCCCCACAGCACAAGAGGTCTATGGAACGTTACGGCCGAGATCCTCTCGTTCTTCTTATACACTATAACCTTCGGGAAATGCACCAGATCGAAAGATCTGGAGATGTCATGTAAGGACTCCGAATGTCCTATGAACAAGTACCCCCCGGGGTTCAGGCTTTCATAGAACGACGCCACCACACGCCTCCTGGCCTCAGTATCGAAATATATGAGCACGTTACGACAGAACACGAAATCCATTCCTCTGATCTTGTTCGTCTGGCTTCGGTCCAGAAGGTTCATCGCCTCGAACCTCACCAACTTCTTCACCTCCTCCCTGACCTTGTATGTGGGCCCATCCTTCAAAAAGTACTTCTGGACGAGATGAAGGGGCATGTTCCTGAGTGTGTAGTGACCGTACTCTCCCTTCCTTGCCTTCTTTAAGGCGGACTGACTTATGTCCACTGCCAATATGTCCACCGACCATTCCGATATTCCAGCACCGAGCACCTCCAGGATCAGGATGGCCAATGTATAAGGTTCCTCGCCCGTAGAACATCCAGCGCTCCAAAGCTTAAGTTGTTTCACTTTTTTAACCTTCAATACTTCAGGAAGTAGATATCTTTGAAACACCTCCATCTGGGGGGCGTTCCTGTAGAAGCTCGTCTCGTTGATCGTGATCTCATCGAGCAGGGCCCTGAACTCTTCCTCACCGTCCGGGCTGTACCTTAGGAGGTAATAGTAATCCTCGAACTTCTCCAGTCCCAACTCCTTAAGCCTGTCCTTAACCCTGCGCTCCAGGAGATACTTTTTACCCTCGTTGAAGAACATCCCGCTCTTGCTATATATCATGTCCCTCAGCTGTACGAACAGCTCGTCCGAAAGCCGAGGTTCCCGAAGGAAGGCCACCTTTGATCCAGAAGGTCCCCTCAACAATTTTCCTCCTTCGAAGTGTCTTCTATATATAACTCCATGAACGCTTCAGCCCTTTCTATCTCATCCTCCATCTCGAAGGTGAGCCGCTCTACGTCGACCTCTCCGAGGTCCTTAGCGAATTCCTTCCACACCGCGTCGTGCATAAGGGAGAATCCGACGTTGTCCCCTCCAAGCCCGACCCCCCTTGCCTTGGTCAAGATGTCCGCTATGTGCACGAGCCCTACCTCCTCCCTGTACTCCGGAGGCGCCTCGAGGGGTCGATGATGATACCTAATGCACGCCACCAACCCCTCCGGCAACTGCCACCGCTCAGCCAGCCATCCCCCCACCTCCTCGTGCGTGGTTCCGAAGACCCTGAGCTCGGCATCCTCCATCGGCATCCGCTCCCTCCGTGAGATATCTAAGGCATCCAAGAACTTGGAGTGGAAGTATTGGTCCAAAGGGATCTTTCCTATATCGTGCAGTAAACCTCCCGAAAACAGTTCATCGTACCCTCCCTTTCCGAACCTTTCCTCGAGCGCCCGGGCGATGGCCCCACATCCTATGGAGTGCCTCCAGAACGCCTCTCTATCGAACGAGGGCTTGCCCGGAACGGGTGGAAAGGCGGAGAAGACCGATACCCCCAACGTGAGCAATATGACCTCTCGAGTACCCAAGATATTCACTGCCAGAGAGATAGATCCGATCCTCCGAGAAAATCCGTAGAACGCGGAGTTTACGACCTTCAAAATCTTAAAGGCCAGGGCAGGATCGGACTCCACCACACGTGCCACCTCTTTCAGGCTCACGTTCGGGTCTACGGCCATACGCACAACCTTATTGGCGACCTTCGGCAAGGTGGGAAGGTCCTGGGCACTCTTAAGCTTCGCCCACACCTCTTCCGCTGTTATCCTCCTGACCGCCGGATCCTTAACGACCAGAACTTCCTCCATTTCGTCCCTCCTGTTCAGAGAGCTTCCTTCCGAGCTGACCTAACTTCTTTATCAGACCGAGGACCTCCTTGGATGCGGCCAAGACTTCCCTTAGGATATCCTCGCCGCACTTACCAGTGTAAAGGGCCAACTCCGTCCTACCCACTATGACCACCATCTTATTGTTCAAACTGTGGACCAGTTCCCTTATTTCCCTTCCTATCCGAGGTAGCTCCAAATCCTTCACGAGTTCCTCCTCAGATGGTGTCTAACTCACTTCCCTCTAATACCTCGTCTATCATCCCCTGTTTCACCTTCGCTTCCTTCCTATCGTAGTTGGCCTGCCTATCGAACGTCCCGTGTAGGACCTCCACCTCTTTCCCCATCTCCATCTGGGTGAATTCCTTGAAGAGAGCTCTAAGCTCCCGGTTAAGCTCAGCTAGGATGGCCTTAGTAGCTTCTATCTGTTGGGCGGTGATGTCCTGGAACTGGAGGGCGCTCAAGATCCGGAGGAGGGAGTCGTTTAAGCTATCGAGGTCCTGCACCACCTCCTCTAAGGTCCGATCGCAGAACTTCTGCCCCCCTTTCCTGATCCCTTCGAGCACGTCCTGCAACCGGGCCCTCAGATCTCCTATATGGGCCATGATTCCGTCCACGACATCCATGATTTCGTTGGTGGCCGTCTCGGTCGCCTCCGTCACCTTGTGGAGGTTGGAGGTAGCCTGCGGTATACTCCCGGCCTTCTCGGGCCATATCCTTATCATCCGATTTATCGTGGGGACCACCTGTCCCACGAACTCTACGATATACCTGAGCTTGGGGAGGCTCTCCCTTAACACCAGCAGGTGGGGCTTCGTTCCCTTAAGTATTTCGGGCAGTTGGGTTTCAAACATCGAAACTTGAGAGCGAACCTGGTCTAGCTCCTGTAGGAACTTTTGGACGTCCTGTTCCTTCATATTTACCCCCATTGGTCCTCAGACCGAGGATAACACCTTCTCTATCTTTTCCCTCAGGACCTGCGGCGTGAAGGGTTTAACTATGTA
>DTYS01000228.1 GCA_012961755.1 Candidatus Latescibacterota bacterium | reverse complement strand
GTCTCCGCTGTCGTGACGTGTGAAAGACGGAAGGAGGTAGCTATGAAGATAGAACTTACAAGCCCAGCGTTCTCCGAGGGAGGGACCATCCCCCGCAAGTACACCTGCGACGGGGACGACCTCTCCCCTCCCCTCGTCTGGAGGAACGTACCTCAGGGAACCGAGAGCATAGCCCTCATATGCGACGACCCGGACGCTCCGATGGGCACCTGGGTCCACTGGGTCATGTACGACATACCGCCCACTGCCTCGGGGCTTCCCGAGGGCGTCCCGGCCGTCGAGACCCTTCCGGACGGCTCCAAGCAGGGGATCAACGACTTCAAGCGCATAGGCTACGGTGGCCCCTGTCCACCCCCGGGCAGGCCGCACAGGTACTTCTTCAGGATTTACGCCCTGGATACGGTCCCAGGCCTGGGGCCCGGCGCGACCAAGGACGCCCTCCTTCGCTCCATGGAGGGCCACATCCTGGCCCAGGGGCAGTTGATGGGAAGGTACGGGAGATGATCGTGGGGGCTCCACCCTCATCCTTTCGAGACGAGCCACCGAACTGGCCCGGAGGCTACGTACACCAAGCTCAGGGGGAACAGGGCGTAGGATGGGAAGAGGACGATTAGCGAGGCTCCCCCGAGGAAGAGCACGATCTTGGCCTTCCCCCATGCGCTTCCGAGGGGGAAGCACATGGCGTCGTACTCGAGGTGGGAGAGCATGAGGACCCCGGTCAGGACCGCAAGACCTATGGCCATCCACCAGATCCCCCCCTCAGGAAAGATTACGTAGGATGCCAACGCCCAGGCGGCTGCGGGTATGGGGAGCCCTGAGAAGTTAGCCTTCTCCTCTGTCCTGCGGGCGTCGAACTTGGCCAGACGCACGGCCCCGCAGGCGAGGAACAGGAGGGCGAAGGTCGTTGTCCTCGTTCCGTACATCCTAACGAGGAGGAGGGAGGGGGCGAGGCCGAAGGAGGTCATGTCCGCCAGGGAGTCCAGCTCGGCGCCGAACTTCGTGGAGGAGCCCACGATCCTGGCCACCAGTCCGTCCAGTCCGTCCAGAAGCCAGGCCAGTAATATCCACCGGGCCGCGAGCGGAAGCTCCCCATGAGCGGTGTACACCGCCGAGAGGAAGCCACATAGGAGGTTTCCGAGGGTCAACGAGGTGGGAACCACGAGCTTAAGGTTCATAGAACATCCCCAGGACGGTCTCCCCGGCCCTCACCCTTTCCCCCACCTTTACCGTAACCTTCACTTCCTCGGGCAAGGTCACCTCGACCCTGGAGCCGAACCTTATCATCCCTATCCTCTCCCCCCTCTCCACTTCTTGGCCCTCTCCGACCCAACAGTCCACCTTCCTGGCCAAGATCCCGGCTATCATCCGCACCCTCACCCCGCCCACGACCACATCGGTGCTGGCGTTCTTCGAGCTCGCACCAGGGAAGAAGGCGGGAACGTGCCCTCCCGGCCTTTCCTCCACCAGGACGACCCTCCCCCGAACGGGGGACCTGACCACGTGGACGTCCCAAAGCGACATAAATATCCTGACTTTCCCCTCCGCGACCTCCGAAACCTTACCGTCGGCCGGCGAGAGCACGAGCCCTTCCCCCTCGGTGGGCCTACGTTCCGGGTCCCGGAAGAAGTAGGGGACGAGGCAGGAGGCCGAAAAAGAGGCTATGCTCAGGACCAGGAGTGGAAGGAGCCCGGTGGCCGAAGTTAAGAATCCGAAAAGTCCGGCCAGGAGCAACAGGCCGGCGCTGTAACACCCCCAAACCTTGGGAGATATCACCTCCGCGCTTCCTCAAGCTTAAGTTCGAACTTCAGACGTTTCCCGAACCTTATGACCTCGAGCTCGTACACGTCCCCGACCATCCCATCCGCGAACGCCGAGCGGACCTCCTTAGTATTGTGGACCGGCTGACCGTTCACCGATATTATCACGTCCTTAGGTCTGAGTCCCACCTTGTCCCCCGGGCTTCCGGGTTCCACCTCGGTGATCAAGACCCCCTCGGGCCTTTCGAGCCCCAGGGCCTCCGCCAGGGCAGGGTCGCTTATGTCCTGTATAGAAATCCCGGTCCAGAACGGTCTGACCCTTCCGTATTCGACGAGCTCCCTTGCGACCCTCTTTGCCTTGTTTATAGGTATGGCGAAGCCTATGCCGATGGAACCTATCTCCCACTTGCTTCCTGTATATATAAAGGTGTTTATCCCTATGACCTCCCCGAGGGAGTTCACCAGAGGCCCCCCGCTGTTCCCCCTGTTTATGGCGGCGTCGGTCTGTATCATGTTCCTGTACACCCTGCCGGACTGAACGCCGAAGTTCCTACCGGTGGCGCTTACCACCCCTACGGTCACGGTTGGTTCGCCTTTTATTATGTCCCCAAAGGGGTTACCTATCGCTATGGCCCACTCCCCGACTATCACTTCGTCAGAATTTCCGAGCTTTACATAAGGCAGGTCCCTCCCCTTTATCTTGAGCACAGCTATGTCCGAACTTTCGTCCGTTCCCACAAGCTTTGCCTTGAACTCCCTACCGTCCGGAAGGTGGACCACGATCTTATCCGCACCGCGCACCACGTGTTCGTTGGTCCAGATGTAACCTTCGGGGCTCACTATGAACCCCGAGCCCATCCAAGGTGGCGACTCCCTCCTTATCCGCCTCCTGAACCTCCTCAGCTCCGGGAAGAACCATTCGAACGGATCCACCACTACATATTCTTCTATCCTCGTTGCACTTATGCTTACAACGGCGGGCTTGGCCTCCTCCACGGCCCTGACTATGGCGTTCCTACGGGAGTCCTCGACCTCCCCCTGGACCGCTGAGGCTGTGGAGGGGCACCTCCGGACGTACACCCCGAGCCCTAAGGAGAAGGCCACGAGCCATCCCACGGCCCTTCGCATCAGTACATCACCTCCACAAGAAAAAGCCCACAGGGGGGGGCGGAGGGACCCACGAACGCCTTGTCCCCTGAGGCCAGAGCTTTCCCCATCACATCCACGGGCAGCTTTCCCCTTCCTATCTCCACCATCGTTCCCACAAGGAGCCTCACCATACTGTGGAGGAACCTATCCGCGACTATGTCGAAGTGTACCTCCCCATCCCCCACGCTCCATCCGGCTTCAGAGACCCTACAGACGGACCTCTTGGGGACAGAAGAAGCTATGCAGAAGGCCCTGAAGTCGTGCTCCCCTAAGATAGCACATGCTGCCTCCTCCATCCTCCGAAGCTCGAGTTCGTAAGGGACGAACCATCCATACTGCCTCCCCACGGCCCTCCTGCGGAGGTATATGTTGTACCTGTACCTCCTGGTCCTTGCCGAGAACCTTGCGTGGAAGTCCGGGGGGACCTCCGCGACCTCCCTCACCGCGACGTCCTCGGGGAGCAACCCGTTCAAGGCCATTTTGATCCCCCCCACGGGGACAAGACTTTCGGTCTTGAAGTTCGCCACCTGTCCCAGGGCATGGACCCCGGCGTCGGTCCTCCCGGCACCCACGACCCTGATCCTCTCCCCTAAGAGCCTCCCCAAGGCCTCCTCCAACACCCCCTGAACGGTCCTCCCCTCCTTCTGCACCTGCCAGCCCGAAAAGTTTGTCCCGTCGTACTCCAAGGTCAGCTTTAAGTTCCTCACCATATCGTCCCCGCTAGAGCGAGGAGCCCCGATGTGGCCAGGGCGAGCCCGTCCCCGAGGCCGAAGCGAAGCTCCGAAAAGCTCGTCCTGCCCTCCCCTCCCCTGTAACACCTCGCCTCCATGGCCAGGGAGAGCAGATCCGCCTTCCTGAAAGCGGAAAGGAACAAGGGCACAAGGATGGGAACTATATTCTTAAGTCTTTTAAGGATTCCCCCCTCGAAGTCGACACCTCTGGCCATCTGGGCCTTCTTTATCCGATCGGCCTCTTCGGCTAAGAGGGGAAGGAACCTCAAGGCTATGACCATCATCATAGCGACCTCGTGGGCTGGGACCTTCACCCTCCTCAGGGGCTTCAACAACCTCTCGATCCCATCGGTGAGGTCTATGGGGGAGGTGGTGAGGGTGAGCAGGGAGGCCGTCAGGACCATAAGGGCCAACCTCGCCGTGAGCACGGCCCCCTGAGAGGTTCCTTCCAAGCTCGTCCCCAAGGGACCCGGGCTCCCGGGCGTGAAGTAGGCGTTGAGGAGGAAGGTGAGGAGGAAGAGCCAGAAGAAAGGCCTGAGCCCCCTAAGGACGAGGGAAATGGGAAGTCTTCCTAAGGCTGTCGTCGCCGAGAGTCCGATGGCCAGAAGCCCGAAGGCCGGAAGGCTCCGGGCCCCGAGCACGCCGATCATGATCAGGAGACTTCCTAAGAGCTTGGCCCTCGGGTCGAGCCTGTGCACGGGGGAATCCGCGGGGAAGTACCGTCCTAAGGTGAAGTCCATGTCGACCTCACCATCCTCCAAAGCTTCCTCACGAGCTCTTCGAGGCCCTCCCCCGTCACGCTCGAGACGAAGGTCGCCCCGTCCAGCCCTCTCCTTTCCCCAGGGAGCACGAGGTCAGCCTTGCTCATGGCCACGACGTAAGGTTTCGCGAGAAGTTCCGAGCTGTAGCTCCTAAGCTCGTGCATAAGCTTATCTAAGTCGCCCTCAGGGTCCGGGCTCGTGCTCTCTATGAGGAACAGAAGTGCCTTGGTGCGCTCCACGTGCCTGAGGAACTGGAGTCCTAAGCCCTTACCTAGGTGCGCGCCCTCCACGAGCCCCGGCAGGTCCGCCAGGACGAAGCTCTCGTAGTCCCCGAGCCTCACCACTCCTAAGGCAGGCTCCAAGGTGGTGAAGGGGTAGTCGGCGACCTTGGGATGAGCGGCCGAGAGGCGGGAGAGGAGCGTCGACTTCCCCACGTTCGGGAAGCCCACCATCCCTACATCCGCAAAAAGTTTCAGTTCGAGCTCTATCCACCTCTCCTGCCCCCGTCCTCCCCTCTCCGCGTACCTTGGAGCCCTATCGGTCGGGGTG
>DTYS01000227.1 GCA_012961755.1 Candidatus Latescibacterota bacterium | reverse complement strand
CCGCCGGCCCAGAAGGAACTTCTCAAGATACTCTTCTCCGTCCCGGAGCTCGCCAGGAGGGTGGTGGAGGAGGTGGAGTTGGACGCCTTCGAAGGGAGGTTCGGACCCGCGGCGAAGGTGGCCTACGAGGCCATCGGAGATGGGAGGCTCCCCACCGTCTCGGACGTCCTGGCCGAGACCCAGGACGAAGGACTCGCGGAGGAGCTCGCAGGCATCCTTCAGGAAGGGTTGGACGAAGAACGAGCCCAGAAGGTCCTGGCCGACTCCATAGCCTCGGTGAGGAGGGATAAGGTCGGGAGGGAGATAGAGCGGGTCGCCCAGGAGATCAGGAAGGCCGAAGAAGCCGGGGACGTGGAGAGGGTGGACGCCCTTTACAGCCATCTCATGTACCTTAAGAGGGAGGAGGCACGACTTATAAGGGCCAGGCATCCCTTAGCACGGGAGGGTTCATGAGGGGGACGGAGCTCTGGAGGAGGGCCAAGAGGCTCATCCCCGGAGGAAGCCAACTCCTCTCCAAGAGGGCGGATATGTTCCTGCCGGACGGTTGGCCTTCGTACTACGGGAGGGCCAAGGGGGTGGAGGTGTGGGACCTGGAGGGGAACAGGTTCGTGGACATGTCGATCATGGGCGTGGGCTCGTGCGTCCTGGGGTACGCCGACGACGACGTGAACGGGGCCGTAGTTAAGGCCGTAGAGGCCGGAAGCATGTGCACCTTGAACTGTCCCGAGGAGGTCGAACTCGCGGAGGTCCTTCTGGAACTCCATCCCTGGGCCGGGATGGTGAGGTACGCGAGGACGGGTGGGGAGGCCATGGCCGTGGCGGTGCGCGTAGCCAGGGCCGCGAACGGTAAGGATAAGGTCGCCTTCTGCGGATACCACGGCTGGCATGACTGGTACCTATCGGCGAACCTGGCGGACGATAAAAGCTTGGACGGACACCTCCTTCCCGGTCTCAAGCCCTTGGGCGTGCCCAGGGGACTTGCGGGCACTGCCTTTCCCTTCACGTACAACCGAGCCGAAGAGCTCGAAAGGCTCGTCTCGGAGCACGAGATCGGGGTCATCGTCCTGGAACCCGTCCGCCACCACGAACCGGAGGAGGGATTCTTAGAGAAAGTGAAGGAAGTGGCGGACCGCGTGGGGGCCATCCTGGTCGTGGACGAGATAACCACTGGGTTCAGGGCTGCGGTCGGCGGGGCCCATATGCTCTACGGAGTGGAACCGGATATTGTAGTTTACGCTAAAGCTATGAGCAACGGCTTCCCGATGGCGGCGGTCGTGGGCAGGAGGGAGGTCATGGACGTAGCTCAGGAGAGCTTCATAAGCAGCACGTACTGGACCGAAAGGATAGGCCCGACAGCGGCCCTCGCCACGATCAGGAAGCTCGTCCGTGAGGACGTCCCCTCGCACCTGGCCGAGGTAGGAAGGAAGATATTGAAGGGTTGGGAGAGATCGGCCCAAAGACACGGGCTGAAGGTCAAGCTCTTCGGGGCCGTGCCCTCACTTCCCGAGTTCCGGCTCGACTACGGGGAGAACAGCCAGGCCCTCCATACCCTCTTCACCCAGGAGATGCTGGAGAGGGGCTTCCTGGCCTCCGGGAGGGTATACGTCTCCTACAGCCACGGGGAGGAACATATCGAGGCGTACCTTGAGGCGGTGGACGAGGTCTTCGGGCTTCTGAGGGAGGCCGTCGAAGCGGGAAAGGTTCGTGAGAGGCTCAAAGGCCCCGTGGCCAACACCGGTTTCAGGAGGTTGACTTAGAGGCCGCAGAACAGGGGCCAGGTCTTCATACCTTTGAGGTCCCTATGCTCAGGCTCGCCTTCTTAGGCATGAACGAAGGCAACGGGCATGCGTTCTCCTGGAGCGCGATAATAAACGGTAGGTACGACCCTGAGAAGATGAAGAGGTCCGGATACCCCGTCATCTACGAATACCTCTCCGCCCGGCCTCCCGGGGAATTGGGGATACCGGGGGTCGAGGTCACCCACATCTGGACCCAGGACCCCGGAGATGCCAGGAGGGTGGCCGAGACGACTTTCATTCCCCACGTGCTCTCACGGCCCGAGGAGGCCGTAGGCGAGGTGGACGCCGTGGTGATAACTACCGACATCGGGAGCACGCACCTGGAGCTCGCCCGTCCCTTCTTAGAGCGGGACATCCCTGTTTTCATAGATAAGCCATTGACGGACAATGAGGAAGATCTTAAGGAGTTCATAAAGTACTTCGAGGATGGGAAGCCCCTCCTTTCTTCGTCCAGCATGCGGTACGCTAAGGAGATAGAAGAGCTGGACCGGCGAAGGTTGGGCAGGATCCTCTTCGTATCCGCCATGATGACCAAGTCGTGGGAGAGGTACGGGATCCACGCCCTGGAGGGGCTCTACATGATCATGGGAGGTGGGATGGAGAGCGTACAGAACTTAGGGACCGAGGACGTTAACGTGGTGCACATACGATATAGGGACGGCAGGCAGGCCGTGGTCAACGTGATATATCCCTCCAAGATATTCGGCAGGTACGATATAGTGGGTGATAAGGACAGCATGAGCTTGACCGTATCCGATGCGTTCTATATGTTCAAAAGGCAGTTGGAGGCCTTCGTACGCTTCGTCAGGGAAAGAAGTTATCCCTATCCCCCTGACGAGACCGTAGAGCTAACCCGAGCGGTCGTGGCCGGGATAATTTCGAAGCGGAGGGGAGAGGAGAAGGTGGACCTCGGGGAGGTCGCCGCATGAACGATCCGGAGGTCGAAAGGACCTTCGCCCGTTGGAGGAGGAGGATATTCTTCACCCTGTGGGTCACCTACGGGGCCTTCTACCTGTGCAGGGTGAACATGTCCATCGCCCTTCCGGACATAACGAAGGAATTTGGGTACTCTAAGGTGGACGTCGGAGCTATCGGCAGTGCGTTCTTCATAGCCTATGCACTGGGCCAGTTCGTTAACGGCCAGCTCGGGGACAAGCTCGGTGCCAGGAGGCTCATAACCTTAGGCATATTTATTTCAGCCCTTCTGAACATCTCCTTCGGGTTCGTATCCGCCCTGCCGGCCATGGTGGCCATATGGGGCACGAACGGATACTTCCAGGCTACGGGCTGGGCTCCCAGCGTAAAGACCCTTGCTAACTGGTTCCCACCGAGGCTGAGGGGAAAGGTCTCAGGGCTCTACGGCTCGAGCTTCCAGGTTGGGAACATCCTATCCTGGCTTCTGGCAGGGTACCTCTGCATGCACTACGGATGGAGGTACGCCTTCTGGACCCCAGCGGCGATCTTCCTACTTTTGGGGGTCCACTTCTATCTGAGGTGCAGCAACTCCCCCGAGGACGTCGGCCTGCCCTCAATAGAGGATTACGAGGCGGGAACGTGCGCATCCTCGGCAAGGGACGAACACTTAGGTTTCGGCTTCACCCTGAGGCAGACCGTAGGGAACCCAAGGATATGGTACGTGGGCTTAGCATACCTCTGCCTCGGGCTCGTGAGCTACGGGTTCCTGTATTGGATCCCCTCATACATGTCGGAGGTCCAGGGGACCGACATCTCGGATGTGGCCTCGAGGGCTATAGCTTATCCCCTGGCCGGGTCGTTAGGTGCCCTGGTCGCCGGATGGGCCTCGGACGCTTTCTTCGGCTCGAGGAGGGCACCGGTGGTGGCGATCATGTCCGCCCTATCGGGGACCTTCGTCCTGCTCTTCTCAAAGGTCCCCGGCACATCCCCGACCTTAGCGACGATATACCTCGGAGCTGTGGGCTTCACAACCTTCGGGGCCCACACCACCATGGTCACCGCGGTCCCGATGGACTTCGGCACGAGGAAGGCGGCCTCGTCCGCGGCGGGGTTCATAGATGGCCTGGGGTATTTAGGTGCCACGATAGCGGGGGTCGGCACGGGGTGGCTCGTGGACAACCACGGCTGGAGCTATGCCATTTACCTCTGGGCTGCCGGAGCTTTCGCAGCGGCCTCGGTCATGGCCGCCCTCTGGGGTTATAAGCCAGAACGTAGGGAAGGCTACACATAGGAGGGAGCGATGGCGAAGGTGGAGGTCAGTAAGGACGGCATCAGGATAGAAGGGAAGAAGCTCCTCCCCATATGCGGGGAGTTCCACTACTGGAGGGTGGACCCGAGGTGGTGGGATGACATCCTGGGACGCCTCTTCAGGGGGGCTGAGATGACCATGGTGGCTTCTTACATACCCTGGAGCGTGCACGAGCAGGTCCGGGGGGACTTCGACTTCACCGGGAGGCGCAATCCCAGGGCGAACCTCAAGGGCTTTCTGGACCTCGTGCACAAGAACGGCCTCTACTTCGTTGCCAGGTCGGGCCCTGTATGCCTCGGCGAGATAGACGGCGGAGGCCCCCCTGATTATGCGAACCTCGTGGGCAAAAGAACGGACAAGTTCCTGAAGCTTACGGAAGCCTGGGTCGAAGCGATAAGCGCCGTCTGGAGGGAGTACTCCATAGATGGCATCTGTATCTACTTCTTG
>DTYS01000226.1 GCA_012961755.1 Candidatus Latescibacterota bacterium | reverse complement strand
CATTATCGTTTTCTTAGCTTACCTAAGTTGTTGTCAATGTTGGTCTGTTTTTGATCTTGTGGTGAAGGTGGGATAAGTGGGGGGACACCCTCGGATGGGATGCTGTGAAGAAGTTCTTCGGCTCGTCCGAGGCACAGCTTGGGGGCTGGAGGATAGGAAGGGAGGTCGACAATTGAAGAAGACAGCGCACGAGGTTCCGGGAGAGGGAGTCTAAAGCTCCACCGTAGGAAGGAGGAGCCTCGAGGGATGTTCATGGTCGTGGAGGACCTTCTGCTCGGCGGTCCTCAGGGAGGTCCCCTTCCACGGGGGGGTCATTGTATTCGGATGGGGGAGTATCCTTGGGTAGCTGCTGCTCGTCACGATCAGGGCTATCCTCGAGCCTTCGGGAAAGAAGTAGGCCAGGTTACCCATCTGGATCCTTAAGAGAGTGGGCTCGTCCTTGCTCAGAGGTTCGTACCTCTCCCACCCGTTCCTGTACCGGCACCTTATAGAGCCGTAAGTAAGGCATACGACCTTACCCTCCGGCTCCACGACGCAGAGCTTGGCTATGAAGTCCGTGTCCTCTGCGTCGCTCGCCATCCAAAGTTCCAGGTTCACCTCGCCCACGACCGCTAAGGGTCTCCCGAGCCTCTCGCTTGCGTAGTATAACACGTCGTCCCTGTAGAGGATCGGGCGTTGGTCACAGGGGCCCTGTGGCTCGAGCCCCCAGTAGACCGGCCCCCCGAGGGTCGGGACAGGGTCCTTGGGGTCGTACACGAACCTGTCCGGAGGTTCGGAACCCGGTCCTTCACGGGTGAGCCTCCCGAACTTCCCGGAGCGGAGGTGCCAGGAAACTATCTCCGTGCCCGGGACCGGCCAGTCACGGAAGTCCACCCAACGGTCCAGGCCCGTCACGAAGAGCTTTACGGGGGGCTCCTCGGAGATGCCGTCGTCCAAGTCCTTCATCCAGAGGTCGAGGAACCTTCTCTGGTAGGAGAGGATATCTAAGGCGGCCTCGGAGCCGAAGTCCCTCTCCCCGTACTCCCTCCCGCCCAAGTTGGTGTGCCCCCAAGGGCCCACGAGGAGCCTCTGGTTCCTCCGTGCGAGTTCTGAGCCCCCTTCGTCCCTTATTCCCGCGTACGCCTGGAACTGACCCCTGGTCAGGTGGTCGAACCATCCGCCGATGTGGAGGCCGGGGACCTTCACCTTGGGGTACATGAGCCTCTGGTCTACGCTCCTCCAATAATCGTCGTAAGTGTCGTGTTCGGCCCACTCCCTGAGGACCCAGCACTCGTACCCCGCCTTACGGAACAGGTCCTCCAAAGTTGGCTGGCTCCAGAGGTCCTCCCACGAGAAGTGCTCAATAGCAGGCTGGGTCGGGCAGACGGCGTGTGACATGGACCAGCGCACCATGTTCGCCAGGGCAAAGCAGCCGTCGTAACGGACCCAGTCCGTGAAGAAGCTGTTGGGAGCGACCGCCGGACATATGCACCTGAGGGCCTCGTGGCCGGAGCTTGCCGCCGGGATCTGCACTATGCCGAGGTAGCTCGCCCCCACCATTCCTATCCTGCCGTCGCACCAGCTCTGTTCCGCTATCCAGTCCAGGGTAGCCCTCCCGTCCTCGACCTCGTCCAACAGGGGGCGGAAGCTTCCCTCGGAGTCGTACTTTCCCCTCACGTCCTGTACTACATACGCGTATCCCCAGTCGGTGAACGTGCGGGCCCTGGCCGCCAGCGTCCTCCTGTGATAGGGGGTCCTCGTGAGGAGGACGGGGAATGGACCGGGCCCGTCGGGGAGGTAGACGTCAGCCGCCAAGTTCACGCCGTCGGGCATGGGGACCCTCCTAAGGAGCAGAGCTCTCATCTCAACCTCCGGTGATCTCGTACGTTATCGGCCCCTCGTACGCCACGTTGGTTACCCTTATCATCAGGTTGCCGTCTACGGTGAGATCTATCTCAGTGGGCTTACGGATCCCACCGGTCACGGCCTCTAAGATGATCTTGACCTTCGTGCCGCCCGGGAGGGTCCCGGAGACCTCCTCGGTCCCGTGAGGATCTATCCAGATCTCGGAGGGTTCCTCGTCCCCCACGTAGACAGTGACCTTGAGCTTGTTCGAGGTCTCGTTACGCACGGTTATCTTGCCGGGCTCGGACGGGACGGGCCCTGTGGACCTGCCGCATCCGGCGAGACCTAAGAGCGCAAGCAGCAACATGTACCTCATGAGCATCACCTCCCTCAGAACATTACCCCGAGGCCACCGCTCACCTCAAGCACTTCTCTCGTCCCGGAAGGCCAGAACGAGATGAACCCGCTCGAGGGTAAGAACCCCCCCACGCTCACCGAACTGAAGAAACTACGTATCCCGAAGCTCAGGACCACCCTTTCGTCCGGGAGGAACTTGAGCCCCCCGCCGAAGTTGAAGGTCATCCTGCCCTCGGGCCTGAAGCTCCTTATGTGCCTCGTCATCCCCCCGATCCCCATGGCCGTGAAGGACCTCAACCTTTCGGTTATGCGAAATTTGTACAGGACGCTCACATACCAGACGAAGACCGTGGCGGGCTCGTCCTGCACGCTTTCGCCTTCCACCGAACCCGAGAACGAGGAGAAGCTCATCCCCAGGGAACCCTGGAGGGCGTAGCGGTTCGTGAGCTCATAGGTATACCTTACGAGGTAGGCCGTGGCGTCCTTCAGGCTCCTCTCCCCAAAGTCGAAGTGAGCGAAGGAGAGGCAGACTTCGGAACTTCCGGCCTCGGCCGGAGGACCCAGTAACCCGAGCCAGAGCACCAGGGCGAACATAGCGAACCTCCTTTTTTTGGAAATATACATCCCCTTCCCCGTCTTCACAAGGGTTTCGGAGGGTGCCTTGATCTTCGTGCACAGTTGAGGGGGACATGCTTACCACCCCCAACTCAACTTGATTCTCTTAGGACTATGATGTAAATTACTTATCAGAGGCGGAAGATGGTAGGGAAGGTCCTCATTCTCAGCCTGTCCATCTGCTGGAACTTCGCCCTCCCCTCGAGCCGGACTTCGACCGAGCTCCATTCGAGGAAGCAGATGGAGCCGGACGGGGGATCAGGAGGGACCTCCGAGGAATATGGGCAAGCGAAGGCGGTCGAGAAGGAGGAAGTTGTAAGGCTATCCTTCTCGGTGGGTGCCGGAATCCCCGAAGGCGAGAGTTACTGGAGATCTGGGGTCAGCCTCGGGGTGAGGGTAGGGGAGGCCCTGAACCCCTCCCTGTTCCTCACCCAGGAGGTCTCCCTCTCCCGCTTCGTCTTCGACAGGTCCGCCTTCTACGACGAAGGTTACAGACGGGCCGACGATCCTTCGAGGTTCCGGAGGATCTTTTCGGAATGGGAGGTGAAGGGTAGGAACCCGAACATGGACTTGGTCTCCCTGAACCTCGGCCTCGCCATCTTCGTAGAGGACATCCAGGTCTTTCAACATAGGGCGACCCTTTCTTTCCTTGGGAGCGTGGGATTGTACAGCTCGATCCGGGATGGTATGGAGGTGACATATCAGGGAAGGAGGGAGGAGCTCTTGAAGCCTCGTAAGGAGAACGGGTTCGGCGCGTGCATAGGCCTGAGGGTTTACTCCGAGGATTTCTTCGTTGAGGTGTCCCACCATTCTGCGGCCTTCCCCGGAGGGGACTTACACGTCGGTCGTTTGACGATGGGGATAGAGTTCGGGATCTGATGGGATTGGAGGAAGGAGGACTTTCTCTTTGCGATGGTAAGCCCCGAACATGGGGCGATCGTTGCGGAGCTTGAAGGTTAGGTTCTCCGGGGAAGGGGAACTTGGCGGTTG
>DTYS01000225.1 GCA_012961755.1 Candidatus Latescibacterota bacterium | reverse complement strand
GGGCGGTCCTGACTATATACGTGATATCGGTCTGGCTCGGACTTTCAGCCCTCGTCCTTAAAGGGGCTACGGACGTGGACGCCTTGCTGGTCCTCATCCAGGCCGGGATCATCTTCTTTCTCATAGGCTACTTTATGATCTTCGTCAAGAATCAGTTCGCTCGGATGGAGGGGGCCGGTGAACGTGAAAGGTCGGAGGACATCCGTGGAAATGCGGCCCGGCGATGATCGTTGGTATCTCCTTGAGTCAGGATTCTGATGTCCGGAAAGGTCCGACGTGTATCTGGAATATTGGGGCTTAAAGGAAAAGCCCTTTGAGAACACCCCCGACCCGAGGTTCCTATATTACTCCCGGGAGCACAGGGAGGCTATGCTCACGCTCCGGTACGCCGTCGTGGAGAACAAGGGTGCCGCTATGCTCACGGGGGACTACGGATGTGGGAAGACGCTGCTCTTGCGGGCCCTTATAGAAGAACTGGACCCGGAGAAGTTCGAGGTCGGGTTGGTGGTGAACCCTCCTCCCTCCGGGGAGGAACTTCTGGAGGAGATCTTATACCAGTTGGGCTTTGAGGAGAGGCCGGACGGTAGGATGGATATAATGCGCAGCATGGAGGAGCTCCTTTACAGGAACTTCCGGGAGGACAAGATCACCACCGTAGTGATAGACGAAGCACAGTTGATCACCGATGAGAGGACATTTGAGGACATCCGTCTGTTGTTGAACTACCAGTTGGACGACCGATTCTTGCTTACGATCGTCTTGGTGGGGCAGCCGGAGCTGAGACTTATGATACGGAGGATGCCCCAGTTCGAGCAGAGGATCGGGTTAAGAAGCCACTTAGGCCCTCTCGGACCCGAGGACACCAAAGGGCTTATACTCCATAGGTTAACCGTAGCCGGCTGTGATAGGGAGATATTTTCGGAGGAGGCCATAAGCTTGATCTATCAGAACACAGGTGGAATACCGAGGAAGATAGTCAACATCTGTGACTTCGCCCTGCTGATAGGTTTCATCCGAAAGGTGGAGCAGATAGGAGCGGACCTGATAGAAGAGCTGATAGATAAGGAGAGATGATGCGCTCGAGGGACCTGCTAAGGCATCCGGACGCTGAATCCCGGGAAGGAAGGCGCCCTCAGGAGGAGCCTCGGAGGAGATACGTAAAGGTGTACATAGAAATATCGGTGCCCCCGGAGGCATCGTTCGAACTCACATCGGGACGTGAACCCGAGAGGAGGGGGGGGTGGAAGGGGAGGATACGGACGAAGGACCTGATCCGAACTCGAGGCAAAACGCAGGTCCCTTCGGTCGAGGGAATAGGAACTTCGAGGGCCGAAGAACTTGAGGTCCCTGAAGTGGAAGCACCTCAGGAGGAACCCGAAGAGGTCGGACCTCCTCCGGTTACGGAGGGGCTTTCGTCCATCGCAACCAAGTTGGGTCCCGACGAAGCTTCGGCCGAGCGGATCTTAAAGGAGGCCGTCGGGCACCTGAAGAACTTCCTACAAGGGGCGTCGGAAGGTCAACTTCCGGACCCGAAGGTCCTGGTCCCTCTGGCAGAGAACCTCGTCCGGACATCCCGCAACAGGGACCTTCTGCTCGTGAGCATGACCAGAAAGTCCGAAGGAAACTCCCTGGAACGTCTGGCCGAGCACATGGTGGACGTTACGGTCCTGGCTATCTCGACGTCTACGGAACTGGGCTACGATGAGGACTCCCTCCTTTCGCTCGCCTTAGGTTCCCTCCTGCACGATGTAGGTTGGACGAAGCTTCCCTTGGAACTTTTCGTAAAGGAGGAGCCCTCCGAGGAGGAGCTCGATGCTGTCAGAAGGCATCCTCTCTTGGGATACGAGCTTGTAGCTCCCTTCGAGGAGGAGTTCCCTTGGTTGGCGAAGGTCGTGCTACAGGAGCACGAAAGGGACGACGGGAGCGGATATCCTTACGGCCTCAGGGGAGAGGACATCCACGACTTCGCTAAGGTGGTCGGAATATCCGATACCTACGACACCTTGACCCGCGTGGACGGCCTCCATCCCTACAGGGCTATGCAACAGCTGCTATCTACGCGGGACAAGCTGTTCCCTTCTAAGCTCATAAAAGCTTTACTTCAGGTGCTCTCGGCCTTCCCCCTGGGGAGCTTGGTCCGTCTGAACACCGGCGAGGTGGCCAGGGTGGTGGACGTGAGCAGAACACATCCAACAAGACCCGTGGTGGAGATATTGTTCGACCCGCAGGGAGGGGAGGTGCGCGAGGGGAGGAGGGTCGACCTGGCGGAGGAGGCCATAGTTTACATAGCTGACCCAGCCTTCGAACCCCCTTGACAAAGCGGGGGAAGTGTGGTACATTTAATCCCTACGAGGGCGGGAGTAGCTCAGTAGGTAGAGCATCAGCTTCC
>DTYS01000224.1 GCA_012961755.1 Candidatus Latescibacterota bacterium | reverse complement strand
GTGCAAGTGGGCGGTGACGGATTCGAACCGCCGACCTCCTCCTTGTAAGGGAGGCGCTCTGACCACCTGAGCTAACCGCCCACCTTATCGGGCCTGAGCAGTATCGCCAGAGGAACGAGCACGCAGTAGCCGGCCACCAAAAGGATAGGAGCTAAGGTGAGCGAAAGGAAGCCCTCCGCCGGTGGGATGCTCAAAAGGATATAACCTAAGGCTATCGTGCTCAGGGCGATCCAAAGGACCCTCTTGTTCCTGCGGCCGAGGAGGGAAGCTTGCCTTTTGCGTCTAACTGCCATCCGGCTCCTCCAGAACCTTCCGGGCCTCCTCGAGGCGGTCCGGGGGCACCTGGACCTGCACCTCCCCCAGACCGTCCAAGGTCAATCCGTAGATCTGTCCGATGCTCTCGTACTTCAGGACCACGGGAATACCCGCGCTTTCTAATACACTTTTCAGAAGCTGGGCCTGCAACATTCCGGTCGTGGCCGTCACTGTGGTCCACGCCATGGTAAGACCCCGGTTGAAAGTTACCCAAAAGATAGCAGGTGGGGCTCCATCTGTCAAGATCTTTTTTCTACTTGACAGGATCGACGAAGGTGGTTATAATTTCTACACAAAATAAGATCGAAGGGGAGGGTACCGTGCTGCACACGTTACATGTTTCGACGAGGTCCAGGGCGGAACTTGTAGACATAACCGCCCAGGTCCAGGACATGGTGAGGAGCAGCGAGGTGTCCGAGGGTATATGCCTCGTGTACGTCCCCCACACGACCGCGGGGGTCACCATAAACGAGGGGGCCGACCCTGATGTGAGGAGGGACATATTAGAGCAGTTGGAAAGGTTGGTCCCTAAGGACGGTCGTTACCACCATTTGGAGGGGAACGCCGATGCCCACATAAAGGCGAGCTTGCTCGGAAGTTCGGTGCTTGTGCCGATATCCGATGGGAGACTATCGCTAGGAACTTGGCAGGCCATCTTCTTAGCGGAGTTCGATGGCCCGAGGAGCAGGAAGGTCCTGGTACAGGTGATGGGAGGTTGAGATGGGCTACACCGTAGGGGTGGACTTAGGGGGACATTTTATAAAGGTGGGCCTCGTGGACGAGGAAGGAAGGGTGGCCTCAAGGGTCGAGGCCCCGACCTCGGCGGAGAAGGGAAGGGAAGTGTCCATCGGCCGGTTAGTGGAAACCGTCAAGGAATTCTTGGTCGGATGCCGGGACCGTGGCGTCCCGGACGGCGTGGGGGCGGGAAGTCCGGGTTTGGTCGATGTAGAGGAGGGGGTCGTGCGCTTCTCCCCCAATTTCCCAGGATGGCTGGACGTTCCCCTCCGCAGCATACTTCAGGAGGCCACGGGCCTGCCGGTAGCCTTGGAAAACGATGCGAACGCGGCCGCCCTGGCGGAGAAGGAGTTCGGAGCGGGCAGGGATTTTTCGAACTTCGTCTTTGTGACTCTGGGCACGGGCGTGGGAGGGGCCATCGTCCTGGACGGGAAGCTCTTCAGAGGTCCCTCGGGGACTGCCGGGGAGATAGGTCACATGACGGTGGACCCGGACGGTCCTAAATGCAACTGTGGTAACTACGGATGCTTGGAAAGGTTCGTCGGGATAGAACGCATAGTGGAGCGGGCGAGGGAGAAGCTGAGGGCTTGGAAGGGAAGGACGGTCCTGCTCGATATGGTCGGAGAAGATCTGGACGGGCTCACTCCCGAGCACCTATCCG
>DTYS01000223.1 GCA_012961755.1 Candidatus Latescibacterota bacterium | reverse complement strand
GTTCACCTCTATGCTGTCCCCCACGGCCACCACCGCAGCGTCCACGTCCTCTATCCCCAGGGCCCTTATGGCCGCTTCGTCCGTGCAGTCCATGCACACGGCCTGGGCCACGAGGTCCTTTATCTGCTCAACCAGCCTCATCTCCCTGTCCACGGCTATGACCTCCGCCCCGAGCTCGGATAGCCTCGTAGCGACCTCGAACCCGAACCTTCCCAACCCGAACACCACGAACTGTCGCATAAGATCACCCGCTCAACGCACTGGGGCCACCTCGTGCACCCACGGCATGTTACCCATCGTCCTGGACAGCACGGAAGCCCTCCCTCCTAAGGCCTGGGCGGCTCAACTATCTCCAGGACCTCCCGTATCGTCCTACCCTCGCACCCTGAGGGAGGTTCTATGCCGAGCAGGGCGGCCACCGTGGGTGCCACGTCTGTGAGCCATACGCTCCTTCTGACTTCAGCCTTCTTTACGCCTGCCCCGGCCATTATCAACACAGAACTGTTCGTGAACTCCCCTATCCTCGCCGTAGGAAGGTAGTACACATGGCTTCCGGTTATCCTCTCGGAAGGCCGGAAGTCCGGTCTCCCGAAGGACTCCAAGGGCGGCTCGTACGTGTCCAGATCCTCCAACCTCCCGTCCCAGAACTGGAAGCCCGGGGCCAAGAAGTAGACCACGTCCCCGCACCTCTCCCCCCCCTGGCCCAAGAACCCGACCTCCTCCCTCCTGAGGGCCAGCTGGACCGCCCTCCTCCCTGTCCGGGGGTCCCTCACCGAAAGTAAGCAATCTATTATCCTCTCCCGCACCTCCTCGTACTTCTCCTCTTCCACTATCCCATGGGGCTCCCTCCCCTTAAGGTTGACCCAGACGTAGGTGGGCTCCGTACATGGGAACGCCTCCGTGCGCGACCAGTCCACGACGAACCTCCCCTCCTCCACCCTGTAGGCCAGAAGTCCGGACCTCAGGAACGCGTTCTTTATCTCCACCACCCTCCAGCTCGGAAGTGCCGCGTGGTCCGAGACGAAAACCGTGGTGGTCTCCTCGTCCGTAAGGTCAATGAGCGTACCCACGAGCTCGTCGACGACCTTATATCCGAGCCTCTGGTGCTCCAGGGCCTTCCTCGCCTCCTCCTCAGAGTGCCAGTGGCTTTCCGGAACGAATTGGGCTAAGAAGCGATGGTTCACGCTGTCCAGGACGTGGAAGTGGAGCATACAGAGGTCCCACCCGAACTTCTCCTGCACGTAGCCCACCACCGCCGCTATCCTTCCCGCCTCGGCCCTGGCCACATCCAAGTATTCGAACTCCTCCTCTATGAGGTAGGGCGTGCGCCTGCTGAGGACCCTCAGGGCCTCCACCGTATCATCGCCTATGGCCTCCTCGAGGAGCCTCCCTCCCAGGTCCTCAGGATGCACCCAGTCCAGGGTCGTAAAGATGGGGGTGGTGCGGACCCTGAGCCCTTCCCCGGAGATTTCCTCCACCTTGACCCTGAAGTAGCCCCTAACCCTCCCGGGCACCTTCGGCCTCCACCAAGATATCCATCCGAAGTTCCACCTCCCTGCCTCGGCCGATGAGGGTTCGCAGTCCACGGAGAACCACCCGCTCCACCGTCCGGGCTGGAGCCTCCTCGCACCCACGGTAAGCTCGTCCCCCTTAAGGTTGATTTCAAGCTCCACGGGCTTCTTTATGTGTCCGCTCCCTATCCTCAGGAGGCCCCTGCCTCCGACCAACCTCACCTCCGACCTCGTCCCATCCGCAAGCTGATGGGGAGGTATCCCACTTCCGTTCATCATGATGCCGTGCCGAAGCTTCGGGGGCCACCCGACAATGTAGTTCACGATCAAAGATCTGAGGCCCCGTCCGTCGGCCGCGTCCCAGATGTACTCGGCACCGCAGTAGGTCGACACGAAGCTGCGTCCCCTGAGGGCGAGGCCCCGGTCCAGGGGCTCACCCGGGAGCTTCACGTTGAAGCTCGTGGCCCCGTGCCTGGCCGTGGTAGCTCCAGTTGCTATCGTGGTCCAGTTCGTGGGCGTGTCGCAGGGGGTGAGGGGATAAGCCTCCAAGAAGACGCCCCTCCGTATGAGCCTGCCTATGTTAGGAAGCTCCCCCTCAGATACGAACCTCCTCACGAAGTACGGCATCGCGCCGTCGACCCCTATGAGCAGGACCCTCGCCATCTCACCTCAAGGGCGTCCTCGCCCCTTCGGAAAGATAACCTCTTACCTGGTCGGTGTCAAGGGAATTATCTCTAAGGGAGCTTGACTTTCTTCCTTCGGTGTCCTATATTGACGGTCCGAGGGAGGTCGCATGGGGACGTTCTTGGCTGACCTGCACATCCACTCCCACTAC
>DTYS01000222.1 GCA_012961755.1 Candidatus Latescibacterota bacterium | reverse complement strand
GTCCGCTACAGGAAGTTCGATTGGTGGGCCTTAAAGGCCAAGTACGTTGAGGTGTACTACAATCCGGGGTACGAGGACCTGGCCAAGATAGCTGCCCGGATGGCGGATGAAGCTGTGGATAGGCTCCAGGAGTTCACAAGACACGAGCTTTCAAGTGTGGTGCCCCTTATATTGTATGAGACCCATTATCAGTTCGAGCAGACCAACATAATCGAAGAGATACTCCCGCCCGGGGTGGCCGGGTTCGCGGAGAGCCTGCGCTACAGGGTTGTGATACCGTTCGACGGGAACCTCGACAACCTGAAGGGCGTGATAGCCCACGAGATGACCCACATATTCCAGTACGATATAGTATACGGAGGGCCCTTCAAGTCCCTCACGAGGAGGATAAAGCCTCCTCCCACATGGCTTATGGAGGGGATGGCCGAGTACTTCGGAAGGGGGCTCACGGAATACGCGGACAAGAAGGGGGGTATGGAGATAACGGGCGAGATAGTACTGAGGGATGCCGTGCTCTCCGGCACCTTGATACCCCTTAAGGATTTGGACGACTTCAGGATGCTTTCAAGGGTATACTTAGCTTACAAGGAGAGCCAGTCCTTGGTCACCTACATAGCTCGGAGGTTCGGACAGTACAAGGTTGTGCAGCTCCTCAGGCGTTGGAAGTTCCTGAGCGATTCTGAGAAGCTTATAAGGGAGGTGCTGGGGATAAGCAGGGAGGAGCTTGAAAGGGATTGGAGGGCCTACCTCTATAGGAAGTACTGGCCGCAGATAAAGGGGAGGAAGTACACCTACGAGTTCGCAAGGGAGGTGACGCCCGATGATGGGAGGAGGGGGGTGGGGCACATGAGTCCGGCGTGGTCCTTTGGAGGGGAGATGTTGGCGACCCTCTCCGCAAGGGAGGGGGAGCTCGGGATAGAGCTCATAAGGCTTAGGGACGGGAAGGTGCTTTATAATGTGACGAAGGGGATGAGGGCGTACGAGTACGAGGACCTGAGGTTCGGGGAGAAGGTGCTGGCATGGTCCCCGGAGGGGAGGTGGATAGCGTTCGTGGGGAAGAGGTCAGACAGGGACAGGATATTCGTGTGGGATGTGTACAGGATGAGCTTGGACAGGAGGTTGGACCCCGAGGGGGTGGAGGAGGTCACCTCCTTGAACTGGTCCCCGGACGGGAGAAGGTTGGTCATCTCGGGGATAAAGGATGGCAGCCCGGGGATCTTCATCTTGGAAGCGTCCTCGGGCAGAACTCAGGTGCTCACGAGGGGCCTGAGCGACCAGGTGTTCCCCGCCTGGTCCCCGGACGGAGGGACTATAGCCTTCAGCACGAGGTACAGGGGATCGTACGACATCTGTCTGTACAGGCTCTCGGACGGCAGGATGGAGAGGCTGGACCTGCCGGGAAGCGATGAACTCACCCCTTGCTGGTTCCCGGACGGGAAGAGGCTGCTCCTGACCGTCGGGGAGGAGGGAAGGTACGATCTCAAGATCGTGGACCTATCCGAAGGGAGGCTACATCAGCTCACGGACGTCGTGGGGGGGATCCAAGGACCTGCCATCTCCCCGGACGGTGAGAGGGTAGCTTTCACAGCTTACTCCGACGGGGTTAGGAAGCTCTTCGTCATGGACCTGCCCGATTCCTTGGGCAGGGGGGAGGAGGTGAGGATAGTGCCCCTGGAGGGATGGGGTGAGGAGTACAGGAGGATAGCCCAGGAGGTCTCCTACCCGAGGCATCCCTACAGGACGGACTTCTCCTTGGATTACGCGGCAACGCAGTTCACCTTCAGTGGCTCCTTCTTCGAGGCGTACGCCATGTTCTCAGCGGGGGACCTCTTCGGGAACCATCGGATGTTCTTCCTGACGGACTACACATCCTTCTCCCAGAACATATCCGATATGAACTTCCTGTTCCAGTATCAGTATTCGGCCATGAGGATGCCGTTCATATTCGGCATACTGAACTGGAGACAGCCCTTCTACCTTCTGGGGGACGACGGGTACTACCACGTAGCATACGACAGGCAGTTCGCACTGGCCGCCTTCAGCTCGTATCCGATAGATAGGTACAGGAGGATCGACTTCGGATACTACGAGCTTCACGCGGCGAGGGAGGCGCCCTATACTCCTTCCGAAGAGTTCCAGGCGAGGATAAGGCTTCCCTGCGTGGCCTACGTGCACGATACCGTGGTCTGGGGACCCCTCGGGCCCATGAAGGGGAGCAGGTTTTACGCGTTCGGGGGGAGGTCGCTGGTTTCTCTGGAAGGGGATTGGGATTTCTCTTACTTGGACTTAGATTGGAGGTGGTACAAGCCTCTCTGGGGGAACTCCCTGTTGGCGGCGAGGGTTAAGGCCCTGGGGTCATTCGGACCGGATGGTCTTGAGCACTTCCTGGGAGGGCCCTCTTTCTTCACCTACGGATATGAGCTCAGCGTCGGGCCCTTGAGGGGCTACGACCCGTGGGCCATGAAGGGGACGAGGGTCGCCCTCGCGAACCTGGAATACAGGACGGTGTTCATAAGGCAGCTCGTGTTCGGGTGGCCCACGGCCTGGTCCTTGGGCTACATAGGCGGATGCGTGTTCGTAGATGCCGGCCTTGCATGGAACGAGGGGGAGAGCCCGAGGTTCATAAGGGAGGGTAGGTTGGAAGCCCTCAGGTGCGGCGTCGGCTTCGGGCTCAGGATGATCTTGGGGTTCGTACCCATCTCCTTGGACTTCGCAAAACGGACCGACCTTCAAAGGTTCCTCGGCCCGAAGAAGGGCTTCAGGGTTCACCTGAGCTTAGGGTGGGGGTTCTAAGGTAGGGCCCCCTCAGGAAGCCAGACCTCCCCGAACACCACCCCTCCTACCTCGACCTCCTCCTCTAAGGGGGTCCAGATCGTGAGTACGCCCCTCGGGTCGACGTTCTCCACGGCACCCAAGGCCCTATCCTTCCCCTGCCTGTCCCTGAGGGAGATGACCCTCCCCTTCTGTCTGTCCCCCATCTCCGCCAAGCGTTCGGGGGAGAGGTTGAATATCCCCACCTCCCTCCAACGAACTTGGACGAGCTTGGCTTCCTGAAAGTACTTCCTGAACTGTTCCTCCCTGTAGTTGTACCTCATCTCCCAGGTCTTGGAGCGGACCTCGGGAGGGGTCTGGAACTTGAGCACGGAAGGACGGTTCATCCCCTTCCACAGGTTGAGGATGGGCTCAAGTTCCCTTCCCTTCTGCATGCCTACCACGAGGTCTGGGGCGAGGGCGTCCACCTTCGTGGACTTGAGTATCCTTCCCACGTCCCCCCATATCAGACCAGTGGTGTCCACGATGACTTTGTCGCAGAAGGTCCTGGCATCGTCGCATAGGAGCTTCGTCCCGACCACCGTAGGCAGGAGATGGCCCTGGGGGGAGAGCGCCCCGACGAAATATATCCCCCTCACCTGGACCTCGTCCCAGTCCTCAGCGTCCGGGAGGACTATGCCCCATCCGATGGTGGTCGGGGGGCCGAGGTGCGACTGGCCTATGTCGGAGTCCACGACACCCACAGTGTAAGATTTGGACAGTTCCTTTGCCAGCTCCCATACGAGCGTGGTCTTTCCCGTGTCCACCCCTCCGAGGAACACGATTATGTGGCAGGAGGGGTCTTCGGCCTTCGTCCGGAGTGACTTCGGTATCATACCGTATCCTTTCTATATCTTAGGGGTCTTCCTCCTCGGTGTGTCGTTCGAGAACCGTTCAACCTCGGAAGGTGTGTAAGAGGGCACGGCCCCCTTCCGCGTCGCCACGAATCCTCCCAAGGCGTTGGCGAAGTCCGCGACCTCACCAAGTTCCTTCCCCTCCAAAAGTCCCACCACGAGGGCCGCGGCAAAGGCGTCCCCCGAACCCGTGGTGTCCAAGGGGACGACCTCCATGGCGGGCGACGGCACGAACCCTTCGGAGGTGGCGAGCACGCAGCCCCTTTCGCCGAGCGTAAGGGCCACGAGCTTTATGGGGAACTCTCCTGTGAGCCTTCGGAGGAAGCTCCGGAAGTCTTCGTCCCCACGACCGAGGAGCTCCTTCAACCTTTCAAGTTCCTCGTCGTTGGCCTTAAGCACGTCAGCGAACTTCAGGGATTCTCTGACCACCTCCTGGGTCTCCGGGTCCCAAGCCCTGAGGTTGACGTCCAGGACCTTAAGGGCTCTCCCGGCGTCCCCGAGGAAGCTCCTTATGGTCTCCCTGGACTTCGGGTTCCTCTGGGCCAGGGAGCCGAAGAGGACCGCCTCCGCCCTTTCGGCCAGGGCCCTCATCCCCTGGGTGTACTCCAGGTAGTCGTAGGCCACCTCCGGGACTATGAAGAAGCTCGGCCTTCCCTTGAGGTCCAGGGAGACCCGGACCGTACCTGTGGGACGTTCCTCGTCCTCCTGGATGTACTCGGTGGACGCTCCCATGGACTTCAAGGATTCGGTTATCTCCCTCCCAAGTTCGTCCCTCCCTACCCTGCTTACGACTATCCCTTCGTGGCCGAGCTGGAGCACATGGAGGGCGAAGTTGGCCGGCGCGCCTCCGAGGCGCTTCTCTCCGTCGTACACGTCCCAGAGGACCTCTCCGAGCCCGACTACGGTGAACATCTCTACCCCCGTTCCAACATGTCCACTTCGCGCGGTGGCAGGTCGGAAGGAAGCTTTAAAGTTTTGATCTCATATGGACCCATACGGATGCGGTATGACCTCCCTTCCTGTGGGAGGCAGAGCTCTGCCTCGGTGGCCCTACCCGAGGTCTCGTAGAGACGGAGGACGAGTTCATCCCCGTCCTCCGCCTTCTTGAGGACCGAGGGTATCACGTTCCCGGGCTTCACCTCCAGGAATCCTCCCTCTGGGCCGAGGTCCTTACCGCCGCCCAGGGGTGGGAGGGGTATGAGGGGTTCGTTAAGCTCCCAGGCGAGCCTCACGGTCCCGGCCTCCCTCCAACTCCCATTGTGGGGCAAGAGGACGTACCTGAGCCCGTGAAGTCCTTGGTCCATATATCTGTACCTTACATCCCCCTCCTTCCTCCTGGGATCGTGGAAGCCGTATATGGGGCTCCTGAGGACGCTCAGCCTGAGCTCCGGGCCCCTGGCGCTGTACCCGTACTTCCTGTCGTTTACGAGGCTCATGCCGAAGGTTCCGTCCCCCGCCCTTCCGGTGATGTCGGCCCAGCGGAGACCCGGCTCCTCCTCCCCCGTGGGGGTGCGGGATACGCTCCCATAGGGGACCTCGCAGGTGAAGGTAGGGTCCGAGACGGCCAGGGGAAAGACCAGACGTGCCATCCTGTGGCGCTCGTGCCAGTCAACCTCGAGCCTTACCTCCACCCGGGGGAGGTCGTTGTACAGGGAGATGTCCTGGAGGAGCCATGATCCTCCGAACCTGGCCTTGGTCCGCACGGTGGCCCTGACGGGTCCCCTCTCCACCACCCGGACATCACCCTCCCTGAGGAAGGTCCCGCACACGCCCTCGAAGGAATCCACCCCGTGCGCCCAGGCGTCGGAGGGATCGTCCAGCACCTGGAGGACTCCCGCCGGGCCGGAAAAAGTCCTCCTCGCTCCCATGTATAGCTCGCCTATGGCTCCTGTCTCCGGGTCTACCTTCAGCTCGTACCATAGGTTCCTGAGGCACGTGGGGGAGGCTTCCATCCCTTCCCCTACGGGTTCCCCCTCCGAGAGGGTGTAGAGCCGGTAACCCAACCCAGGAACTTCGGCCACGAACAGGACCTGGACCAGATATTTCCCCCCCTCATCCTCCACGCCCAAAAGCTGCACCGGAAGGTCGTTCCCGTCCGGGTCGGAGAGCTTGATCACCTTGGGAAGGTAGGACAGGGGCACCTTTGCCTCCACCAGGTCCTTCCGTCTCCAGGGGGATGGGTTGAAGACGAGCAGGGGGGTCCCTTCGGAGCTTAGCTTTAAGTGTGAGGCGACGCACCTGATGGCCCTCTGCAGGGCCTCGTGGGCAACCGTCCTCACACCCCAGAGCCTCTCCCTCGCCCGCCTGTACGCCGGCCTTATGGCCGTGCCGTCCAATAGGTCGTGGAACTGATGGAACAGCAAAGTCCTCCACGCCTCGGACAGTGCCTCCCCGGGGTACGGGAGGCCGAGGTAGCGAAAGGCCACTGAGGAGAACCTCTCGGCGGTCATAAGTAGATGTTCTGTTGAACGGTTGAGGTACTTTATTAGGGAGACCGATGTGTAACATCCCCTGGCGTGGTGCTGGAGCTCGTCCCGGACGACCGGGAATTCCCTTTCGTCCTTAACCTTTTCGAAGAAAGCCTCCAAGTTCCCGAATACGACCCTCGGGAAGTCGGGTGAGGAATCCGCCTTACCCACCTGACGGACATGTTCTTCGGTAGGTCCGCCACCGTGGTCCCCCACACCGTAGAAACAGAGCACGTCCTTAAGCCCATCGACCGTCTGCCTGTACGCCTCCAGGATCCTCGGCCTTATGTCCTCCACGTTCGGGCCGAACCCGTAGTGCAGGGGGGGACGGCATGCTAAGACCCTTGTCCCGTCCGGCGCCTCCCACCAGAAGAGCTGGGGAAGTTCCTTCTCTTTGGGATCGGGCCTGAAGAATATGTAGTAATCTATGCCACACTTCTTAAGTATCTGAGGAAGGGTGGCGCAGTGGCCGAAGCTGTCCACGTTGTATCCTACTTTTACATCTACGCCGAACTTCTCCTCGAAGTATCCTTTACCGTAGAGGGCATGGCGCACGAAGGACTCCCCACAGGGGAGGTTGCAGTCCGGCTGGACCCACCAGCCTCCCACGACCTCCCATCTGCCCTCCTTTATGTACCTGGATATCTCCGCGAAGAGCTTCGGATCGTCCTCCTCTATCCACCTGTACGTGGCAGCGGAGCTCCTGACGAAGGTGAACTCGGGATACCTCCCGAGCATCTTGACCATCGCCCTACAGGTGGCCAACACCACTTCCCGGCCCTCCTCCTCGGGCCAGAGCCACACGGGGTCTATGTGGGCGTTGGCTATCATGTGGACGGTGTAAGACTTTGAGCTTTCGGACATATCACCTCCCCTTCGGAGGGCATAAGATATTGACCTTCTTCGGCAATTTCAACTCCGTCAATATATCAAACCTCAAGGCTCCTGTCAAGAGAGTCCTCTCCCTTGACCGGAAGGGAGGCTTTGTAGTATATTTGGGGGTTGAGGTCCGAGAGATGGTCTTAAAGGACATGATAGGTCAGATGGTGTGGGTGGGGTTCCACGGTACCGAACCCTCCGAGGATGTAGAGCGACTCATATGTGACCATAGGGTGGGTGGGGTAGTGCTCTTTTCTAGGAACGTCAGGACCCCGAAACAGGTCAGGGAGCTTACGGATTCCTTAAGGGAGCTCGCAGAGAGGTCGGGGCACGAGCTTCCGCTCGTGGTTGCGGTCGACCAGGAGGGGGGAGGGGTGTCGTGCCTGAGGGACGGGTTCACACGGTTCCCCCCGCCCATGGCCATGGGGGCTACGGGAAGCCTCGAAGTCGTGCGGAAGGCCTTCGGGGTCATAGGGAGGGAGCTTAGGACGGTGGGCGTGGGAGTGGATTTCGCTCCGGTGCTGGACGTCAACACGAATCCGGAGAACCCTATAATAGGCACGCGCTCTTTCGGGGACGATCCGGAGCTGGTAGCGAAGTTGGGGGAGGAGGCCGTAAGGGGGCTTCAGGACGAGGGGGTGGTAGCTACGGCCAAACACTTCCCGGGCCACGGGGATACGTCCTTGGACACGCACTTAGCCCTGCCGAGGGTGGGACATTCCACCGAACGCCTAAGGAAGGTGGAACTGTTGCCGTTCTCCAAGGCGGTGGATGCAGGTGTCCGGGCCGTTATGACGACGCACATAGTGTTCGAGGCCTTGGACCCGGAACTTCCGGCCACCGTCTCCCCCAAGGTCCTCACGGACCTCCTCAGGGGGGAGATGGGGTTCGACGGGGTGGTCGTGACGGACTGCTTGGAGATGAAGGCTATGGAACGATTCTGGCCGGAAGTCCCTCTTATGGCCCTGCTTGCCGGTGCGGATGTGGTCCTCATCTCCCACACCTACGAGCTTCAGGTCGAGGCGCTGAAGCTGCTGGGGAAGGCCGTGGAGGAGGGCCGTCTTCGTATTGAAGCCG
>DTYS01000221.1 GCA_012961755.1 Candidatus Latescibacterota bacterium | reverse complement strand
GCCAGGCCCAGGACCCTCTCCCTCATCTCCCCCGCGGCCCTGTTGGTGAAGGTCACGGCGGCTATACGTCCCGGGGGGACCCCTTCCTGGACGAGCCTGGCCACCCTGTGGGCCAAGGTCCGGGTCTTTCCCGTTCCTGGACCTGCTACCACGACCACGGGTCCGGGGGAGCTTACGGCCTCCTCCTGATATAGGTCCAGGCCACGTGAGGGCTCCTGGGTGACGACCGCCTCCCGACGTCGTGGCACGACCTCGGGGATGGGAAGCTCAGGGGCCTGATGTTCCTTGGATATTTCCATAAGCGAAACCTGACCCCTGAGCTTGGCCCTCTCGCCCTCCCTGAAGACCTTCACCCTTCCGTACTCCCCGTCGTAGCCCGGTATCACCTCAAGCTCCCTCTCCCTCACCCTCCTTATGCCCTCCGCCACGAGGGGGTCCACCTCAGAGACCTCCTCGAGTGGGGCCTCCCTGAGCACGAAGAGTTCTGGGCCTATGCGGGAGATGAGCCTTACGTAAAGTTCTCTGACCTTTCTTGCCTGCGGGCCGGCACCCAGGGCGTCCCCTATGACCTCGGGGAGGGGAACCAGGCTTTCGTAACCACGGGCCGAAGGGGGCCTGACCCCCTCGGGCCTGTCCGCAAGTTCCTCGACCCTGTGCAGCACCCCCACCGTTACCTTCCTCCCGCAGACGGGACATATGCCCCCTGCCCTTATGGTCTCCCTGGGATGAAGCCTCACCCTGCAGGACCTATGCCCGTCGTAGTGGTACTTTCCCTCCTCGGGGTAGAACTCGATCGTACCTATAAGCTCGTCCCTTCCCCCTCCCCTCAGGGCCCCGGATAGGCCCTCGTACGAAAGCTCAGCTTCGAATATGTCGGCCTCCCTCGCTAAGTTCTTGGGGGAGTGAGCATCGGAGTGGGAGACTAAGGGAAAGGGGTCCAGGGCCGAAAGCCTCCAGTTCATAGGGGGATCGGAGGAGAGGCCAGTCTCCATCGCAGCTATCCTGGACGAAAGCTCACCGAAGCACTCCTCTATCGAATCGAACCCCGAGTTCGCCCCGAAGAGCGAGAAGTGAGGGGTCCATATATGTGCTGGGATGTAGAGGGAATCCGGGCATAAATCTAAGACGATCTCGAATAACACCTTGGCGTCCAGCCCGAGGATGGGCCTTCCGTCGGACCCTAAGTTCCCTATCTTGGAAAGTTCCCCCGAGAGCCTATCTGCCGACTCGAGGTCGGGTAGGACGACGAGCACGTGGACCTTCCTGGTCCTTCCTTCCTTCTTGTATATGCAGCTTATCTCGGTCGAAGGCACGAACCGGACTTCCCTCCTGCAGGAGGGTGGGACCCCCTCCTCAACTCCGGCCCTTAAGTCAGGCCTGAGCAGGTAGAGCCCATCCTCCCCACGCACGAGCTTCGTCTTAAGCTCCTCCCTCCACCCCGGATGGGTGCAGTCCCCGGTCCCGAGGAGGCTCAGCCCCTTAAGGCAGGCCCATCTGTGGTACTCCTCAGGGTTGGCCTCCTTGCTCGTGGCACGGGAGTAGTGGGAGTGGATGTGCAGGTC